>CAZSIY010000096.1:0-6283 GCA_964606825.1 uncultured Oscillospiraceae bacterium
CTGTTGTCGTCTTTAGGAACAAGCGGAAAGCTCGGGAGCCTTAAATGCCCTTTACTTTCAAAGAAAGAAAGATATTTCTCTCTTATTTCATTCAAACCTAATTTCTGCATTATGTTCCAGTCCTTTCAAAAATAACATATATAATTTAATAATATAACAAAACAGGCTCCATTGTCAATAAAAATCACACATTTTTCCCGTGTTTTTTTAATTTTTGCCGATTTTGCACATATATTCACCCTTTGTTTACACTAATTCACTGTTTGTTCACATTGTTTACATTAAAATTCTTGCAAAATCCGAGTTGCTGTGATATTATTTATTTGCTTGATTAACATTGATTAAAAAGGTGAAAAAAATGGAAAAAGGACTCCAAAAAACATTTACAGAAAATCTCCCTTTGGAGATTGTAAACTCCGAAATGCTTGAAATGTTTAACAATTTTCAAGAATTTATGATGATGTACAACTGCGCGATACGCGAAGTGAAAACCAAATTCGAAGTTTTAAACGACGATTTGGCGGTAAACAAAAACAGAAATCCCATAGAAATGATAAAATCCCGCGTGAAAAAGCCTATGAGCATTTTTGAAAAGTTAAAGCGGAAAAACTATCCTCTCAACATGGAGTCGATACTCGAAAACATAAACGACGTTGCAGGAGTGCGTATAATTTGCACGTTTATAGACGACATATACACAATTGCCGACATGTTTCAAAGTCAAGATGACATCACCGTGCTTGAAATCAAAGACTACATCAAAAATCCCAAACCTAATGGCTACAGGAGCTACCACATGATAGTGGAAGTGCCGGTGTTTTTGTCAAACAGGAAAATGTCTATGAAAGTGGAAGTTCAGTTGCGCACAATAGCCATGGACTTTTGGGCAAGTTTAGAGCACACGATGAAATACAAAAAAGACGTGCGCGACGCGGCTCACATATCTGCCGAGCTTAAAAATTGCGCCGACCTTATAGCCGAAACAGACATGAGAATGCAGCAAATTAATCAAAAAATTGTAGCTTCAAGCGAAAATGAAGATTAATTTCTCTTGATTTTACGGCAATTTCATAGTATACTATAAGTAACTAATACATAAGGAGCGTGTTTTTTATGAAACTGGTTCTTGCAATTGTAAACGACGAAGATAGCGGCAAGGCGCTTGCGGCACTTAACGAAGCGGGATTTTCCGTTACAAAGCTCGCAACAACGGGTGGATTTTTAAAGTCGGGAAACGTTACGTTCATCATAGGAACGGAAGACGAAAAAGTTGACGAGGTAATTGAGGTAATACGCAAAAAATGCGCGGCGAGAAAGCAGGTTTCCGCATCTCCCGTAATGTTCGGCGCAGCATCTTCTTACCTTCCGCATCCGATAGAAATAGACATCGGCGGAGCAACGATTTTCGTGCTTGACGTTGACCGATTTGAGAAGGTTTGATTTATGCAAATACCATCGGGTCGCGAAAGCGAAGCGGCGCTTTTTTCAAACAGCTTAAAAATTGGAAAAACGGCGCAGGCATACATTATTCACGCGCCTGAGGGCATGGGCAAAAAGACTTTTGCGGGGTATGTTTTGTCGCTTTTTATGTGCCAAACGCACTCATCTTGCGACGCATGCCCCTCTTGCCAAAGCCTGAAAGCCGGCACTCACCCCGACGTTTACGAAGTGAAAAGAGAAAAAGACAAGGCATCTGTCGGCATAGACGTGGTGCGACAAATGACCTCGCAGGTTTTCGTGCGCCCCGTTATGGCGGATTTTAAAGCCGTGGTGATATATGAAGCGCATCTTCTTACAATCGAGGCTCAAAACGCCATGCTCAAAATCATTGAAGAGCCTCCGGAAAAGGTTGTTTTTTTTCTCTTGTGCGACACTTTGGCGCCCATTTTGTCCACAATTTTATCCCGCTGTGTTACAGTGGGGTTAAAGCCGCTTCCGAACGAAATATTAAAAAACACTGTTTCTCAAAATCTTCTCGGATTTGAGCTTGATTACAGCTCGGGAAATCCGGGAAGGCTTAAAAAACTTGTTGCCGATGGGGAGTTTTCATCTCTTCGCGACGAGCTTACCGAAAAAATTGCTGCCCTGTCTTCGGACGATGCCTATTCGGTGTATCGTGCGGCGGAATTTATGGAGAAAAATAAAGACAAGCGCGATGAAATGATGAGCATAATTTTGTTTTTCATGCGCGATGCGCTTTTTAAAAAGTTAAAAGCCGATAGCTTGATTGTAAACAAAGACAAAATAAATCAGATAAACGCATTTTCAAAGCATTGCGGCGCAAGGGAATGTTTTAACGCCCTTTGCACCGTGACCGAAATTCAAAAAAACAGAGGAAAAAACGGCAATTTTTCAATTGCCGCCGTGAATATGCTTTTAAAATGCAGGGAGGAAATACATGGTAGAAGTTACGGGAATACGCTTTAAAGAAAAGGGCAAGGTTTACTACTTTGACCCCGGTGAAATCAAATTGAAAAACGGCGACCACGTAATCGTGGAAACGTCGCGCGGAGTGGAATACGGCTATGTGGCAATTGCCCAAAAATCCGTTGAAAAAGAGGGCATTGTGGCGCCTCTTAAAAAGGTTTTGCGTACAGCAACCGATGAGGATAAAAAAACGCTTGAAAAGAACAAGGAAAAAGAGCGCGAGGCGTTTGCTATATGCCGCGAAAAAATAGAGAAGCACGGCCTCGAAATGAAGCTTGTGGACGTGGAATACACCTTTGACCACAATAAAATTCTCTTCTATTTTACCGCCGAGGGAAGAATAGATTTCAGAGAGCTTGTAAGGGATTTGGCGTCGGTGTTTAAAACGAGGATAGAGCTTCGCCAAATAGGCGTTCGCGACGAGGCGAAAATGGTAGGTGGCCTCGGCGTTTGCGGAAGGGTGCTTTGCTGTAATTCGTATTTGAGTGAGTTTCAGCCCGTTTCTATAAAAATGGTTAAAGAGCAAAACCTTTCTTTGAACCCCACAAAAATTTCGGGCACATGCGGAAGGCTTATGTGTTGCCTTAAAAACGAGCAGGCGGCATACGAGGCGCTATCGAAAAACACCCCGAGCGTCGGTTCTTTGGTGGAAACACCCGACGGAAAAGGCATTGTGTCGGCGGTGAGCCTTTTAAAGGGCATTGTTTCCGTTACTGTAGACGGCGACATAGAAAAAGAAATTAAAGATTACACCGTAAAAGACATTAAGGTTTTAAAACGCCATCATTCAAAATCGAATGAAAAAGCGGATATGGAAAAACTTAAACAACTTGAGGATTGAGAATAAATTAAATATGCTTGAGTGTGTGATGGCCTTGACTTATAGTTGGGGCTGTCTTTTTTTGTGTGGAAATGGGTAAGAACTATAAAAAATCTTATTTTGTAAAGTAGAATTATTATAGCTCCTAAACATATATATGCAAAAAGCAGTTCCGGAGCCTTGTTTATGCAAAGCTCCGGAACCGTTCGAAAGGTAGAGTCGTGTTCGCCTCACGAATTGAGAGCAAAACACATTTTATCAATTTTAGAGATTTTCTGCAAGTGCATCTTTTCTGGAAAGGTTATTTCTTCCCATTTTATCGATTTCAATAAGTTTTACAATGATTTCGTCGCCCTCGCTTACAACATCCTCAACCTTGTTTACGCGCTTATTATCAAGCTTTGATATATGAACAAGGCCTTCGCGGTTGGGCATAAATTCAACAAATGCGCCGAATTCCATGATTTTTGTAACCTTACCTTTATAAATCTTACCTACTTCAGGCTCCGCAACGATGCCCTGAACGGTTTCCAAAGCTCTGTTTGCAGCCTCGGTATCTTCGGAGAGAATATAAACCGAACCGTCGTCGTTGATGTCGATTTTAACTCCTGTATCGGCAATGATTTTCTGAATTACTTTTCCTCCGGTTCCGATAACGTCTTTAATTTTTTCAACGGGAACCTTAGTGGTGATAATCTTGGGAGCGAACTTGGAAAGCTCTTTTCTCGGCTCCGGTATTGCTTTGAGCATTACTTCATCTAAAATATAAAGGCGCGCTTTTCTTGTTTTCTCAAAAGCGTTTTTGATTATATCGTAGGTGAGGCCATCTACCTTGATATCCATTTGAATTGCCGTGATACCCTTTTTGGTACCTGCAACCTTAAAGTCCATATCGCCGTAGAAATCTTCAACGCCCTGAATATCAACCATTGTGAGGAAGTCGTCGTCTTTTGTGATAAGACCGCAAGAAATTCCCGCAACGGGTGCCTTAATCGGAACGCCGGCATCCATAAGAGCAAGTGTGCTTCCGCAAACGGAACCCTGGGAAGTGGAGCCGTTTGAGCTTAACACTTCGGAAACGAGTCTTATTGCATAGGGGAACTCCTCTTCGCTCGGGATAACGGGTTTTAATGCTCTTTCGGCAAGTGCGCCGTGACCGATTTCTCTTCTTCCGGGGCCTCTGGAGGGCTTTGTTTCGCCCACGGAGTATGACGGGAAGTTGTATTGGTGCATATATCTTTTTGAAGTTTCTTCGTCGAGGCCATCAATTGTTTGCGACTCGCTTACAGCGCCCAAAGTGGCAACTGTGAGAACCTGTGTTTGACCTCTGCTGAAAAGACCCGAACCGTGAACGCGGGGCAAAATGCCTACGCTTGCGCTGAGCGGTCTTATTTCGTCAATTCCTCTGCCGTCTACTCTCTTGTGGTCTTCAAAGAGCCATTTTCTTACGATTTCCTTTTGGATTTTGTAGAAAATTTCGTCGAGCTCGGCGTCTCTTCCCTCTGCTTCTTCGCCGAGGTACTCTATAACTTCGTCTGTTAAAACTTTCATTCTTTCGTCGCGAATTCTCTTATCGTCGGTGTCGATAGCGGCGCAAACTTTGTCGTATGAAAAAGCGTACACTTTGTCGAAAAGCTCGTGATCCACTTCGTGAGCGATGTAGGGCTCTTTTGCCTTGCCCACTTCGGCAACTATTTTGTTTATAAATTCGCAAATCTTTTTGATTTCGCTGTGAGCGTAAACGATGGCGTCAAACATTACATCTTCCGAAACCTCGTTTGCACCGGCTTCTATCATAACCACTTTTTCCATGGTGCCGGCAACGGTAACGTACATTTCGCTCTTTTCTCTTTGCTCCAAAGTGGGGTTAATAACATACTCGCCGTCTACAAGACCTACGATTACCGCGCCAACGGGGCCCGCAAAAGGCATTTCGGAAATTGAAATTGCGATTGACGCGCCGTTCATTGCGCAAATTTCGGGTGAATTGTCTATGTCAACCGACATAACGGTTGTAACAATGCCCACGTCGTTTCTGTAATCCTTGGGGAAAAGCGGACGAATGGGGCGGTCGATAACACGTGAAGTGAGGATAGCTTTTTCGCTGGGTTTGCCCTCGCGCTTTAAAAATCCGCCGGGGATTTTGCCCACGGAATACATTTTTTCTTCGTAGTCAACGCTGAGTGGGAAAAAGTCCACTCCGTCTCTGGGTTTTTGTGATGCTGTGGCGGTAGCCAAAACAACAGTGTCGCCGTAGCGCACCAAAGCCGCGCCTGAAGCGAGCTGAGCCACTTCGCCGATTTCAACGGAAAATTCTCTTCCGGCGATGGTGGTGGTAAAAGTTTTTTTCATGATTTTTCCTCCCAAAAGTATTTTACAATGGGAAATAGTTCCATCAGCAGTTAAATGCACGCTCTTTTTCAAAAACGCATATTTAACTGCTAATTACCGACAGATTTCCCATTGATGCCGATTTAAAAGCAAGGGTGCTGCAATGAGCAACACCCTAAACTTTAATTCGCTGATTTTTTTACGGCACGGACAAAAGCAACCCGTATTGCCGCAACGCAAACAAAGCCAATTACTTTCTGATGCCCAATCTTGCGATTATTGAACGATATCTTTCGATGTCGATTTTTGCCAAATAGTTCAAAAGACCTCTTCTCTTACCAACCATTTTAAGAAGACCTCTTCTTGAGTGGTGATCTTTCATGTTGGATTTGAGGTGCTCTGTGAGGTGATTGATTCTGTAAGTGAGAATTGCAATCTGAACCTCCGGTGAACCTGTGTCGCCTTCATGAGTCTTGTACTCATCAATAATTGCCTGTTTTGTTTCTTTAAGCATTCTTGCTTCCTCCTTAATATTTTTACGCTTTGCGCTAATCACCTGACACAAAGATTTGGCCGGAGAAGCCGATGCACGGCGCTTTTTAAAGCACCAAGCTAACCTTTGTATCGGTTACAAGTTATTTTACCACATATTTTTAAAAATGTAAATAGTTTTCCGAAAAATTTTATTTTTTCGTTGTATTTGTG
>CAZSIY010000097.1:0-6229 GCA_964606825.1 uncultured Oscillospiraceae bacterium
TGAACGGTGTCGCTTCCGTGAGCAACCGCATGCATTGACGCCAAAAGATTTACCCTCGGGCGCCTGAGCTTCGACACTTCCTGCCAATTTGTGGCAGATGGCGAGCTTTCCATAAGCATAAACGGGCGGTCTTTTTTTAGCGAATTGTACACGCTGTGGAAAACAGCAGTTTTTACCGCCGCGGGAAATTCATTGTCGAACTCGTGCCATTTCGGGTAGTTATCCCAGGAAATAACATCTATCTTTTTGGCGAATTTTACGTAGTCGGCATCCCACCACTGCATGAAATTGGCGGTTGTGGGGATATTGGGGTTCACCTTTTTCACGGCGGCAACTTCATTTTCCATAAAATCGGCAAACATGTCGTTTTTAAAGCGATGCCAACCGAGTTTTAAGGGATTTGAAGAGGTTTCACCGTGGTCACCGGGAGGCTCTATTTGCTCAAAGCCTTGATATCTGTGTGACCAAAATCCGTTCCACCATTTGTCGTTTAAATTCTCTATGGTTTGATACTTGTTTTTGAGCCACTTTTTAAAATTTTCACGGCAAAGCGGACAGTGGCAGTCGCTCACGTTATATTCGTTTGAAATATGCCACATTACGACGCCGAGGTGATTTGCGTAGCGCTCGGCAAGTTTTGTATTGATAATTCTCACCTTTTCCCTGTAAACGGGTGAGCTGTAACAATTGTTATGTCGATTGCCAAAGCGGTTTCTTATGCCGTCTTCGGCCATTCTTTTTACCTCGGGATAATTTTCGGCAAGCCACACGGGCATTGCGCCCGATGGCGTGGCAAGAACGGTGTAAATGCCGTTTTCGTAGAGGTTGTTTATTATTTTATCAAGCCAGTCAAAGTCGAAAACGCCCTCTTCGGGTTCTAATTTTGACCATGCGAATATGCCTACGGACATAACGTTGCAACTCGCCTTTTTCATAAGGATTATGTCTTTTTCCAAAACCTCGGGATAGTCAAGCCATTGGTCGGGGTTGTAGTCGCAACCGTGCCAAAGAGGTTTTAATTTTTCGTTAAGATACATAGTTTTCATTCCTTTTTCAATTTGTTAAAATCATGTTTATCAAAATATTTTTTTGTTTCTTTTTTTACAATGCCGCTCAAAAATATCAGCGCCGCAAGGTTTGGAAGAGCCATGAGACCGTTTAACGTGTCGGAAATTTCCCACATAAGTTTTCCCGAACCCGCCGCACCCGCAATGCATGAAAGCGCAAAGGCGGCCTTATACAAAACGCGCGCTGTGCCACTTCCTTCAGTGATAAAATCAATGCAAGAAATGCCGTAATGACTCCAACCCAAAATCGAAGAAAATGCAAACAGCAAAACGCTTATTTTAATAACTTTTCCGCCGATTTTTCCGGGAAGAAGCGTATCAAAGGCAAAGGCCGCCGCCTCGGTTCCCGAACCGAAAGTATCCATACCGCCTTTTGCGTTTAAAACCCCCGAAAGCATTATCACAAGCGCGGTAACGGTGCAAATTACAATAGTATCGGCAAACACTTCAAACACTCCCCAAAGAGCCTGTTCAACGGGTTCTTTTGCCGAAGACGCCGCATGAGCCATGGGTGCCGAGCCGAGACCCGCTTCGTTTGAAAAAACGCCTCTTGAAACGCCCTGCCTCACAGCGTGCGCTATACCGCACCCCAAAGCTCCGCCGCAAGCGGATTTAAAAGAAAATGCCTCGCGAAAAATCTTTTCCAACGCAATTGGAACTTCATCTACTCTAAGGGCAATTGCAACTGTGCACGCAAGTATGTAAAACGCCGCCATAAAAGGCACAAGATACACGGTTACCGCGCCAATTCGTCCTATTCCGCCGATTATCACAAAAGACACGGCAACTGCCAGCAAAATTCCGACGAACACGGGTTTGACGCCAAAAAGCGAGCTTGCCGCGCCCGCAATTTCCGCCGACTGAGCTATATTTCCTATGCCAAAACTTGCCGCCGCACCAAAAATGGCGAAAACGCAGGCAAGCCACCTCATATTTTTCCCGAGGCCTTTTGTAATATAATACATGGGACCACCGCTGTAGCGCCCGTTTTCATTGGTATGCCTAAATTTCACAGCGAGCAAAATTTCGGCATACTTGGTACACATGCCAAAAAATGCCGAAACCCACATCCAAAACACTGCTCCGGCGCCGCCCGCAAAAAGCGCACCCGTAACGCCCGCAATATTCCCCGTGCCCACGGTGCCGGCAAGAGCCGTTGTAACCGCGCGGAAAGGCGAAATATTGGTTTTGTCGCCGCCGTTTTTTGCCGAAAAAAGCGAACCCACGGTGCATTTTACCATAAAAGCAAATCTTTTTATTTGCACAAATCCCGTTTTAACGCTCAAAAAAACACCAGTGCCCAAAAGAAGAACCAACATACCCTCGCCCCAGGCGAAGCTGTTTAAAATGTTATTTGTTTCTTCCACGATAAAAGCAAAATCTCCCAATCTCATTCCAAAGAGCGAATTAAAACACTTTCAAGTTGGGAAACTTCCCCTCAATTTTATCATAAAACGCGAAAATCCCGCAAGCAAATGCGGAATTTTCGGCAATAGTGTATAATATTGTTTTTCTTTTTTGTGTGTTTTTTAAAAGGCCATTTTATCTGCGATTTTCCTGTTCACTTTTTCTCTGAGTTCAAGAAGATATGAGGCATCTGTGGGGTACTCGGTGAACGTAACTTCTCCTTCGAAATTTATCATATCGAGCACGGTTTGCCTGTCGGTAAGGCTTTCAAGAAGCATGTAAGCTCTCATATCGCGCAATCCGTCGGCAAAAACTTCGGCGCGAAGCGACTCAAGCGGCTCATTTTCGCCGGGGTACACGCTAAAGGCATCTCCCGAAGCAAAAGCCATATCCGCATCGGTAATCATAAAGGGATTAATCTTTCTCCTTGAAAGCTGTGTGCTGTAAAAATTGTAGCCCCACTGTAAAAATCCCTCAATTTCGTACTTATAGAACTGCGTGCCTCCTATTCTGTTGCGCGACGACGGCATTGAGAAAAACCTGTTTGTCACCTTGTCAAACTGGCAACAGCAGTAGTAAGTCCAACGCTCTTTCGGAGGATTTTCCACAAAAGGCGCTATGTGGTCAACCGAGGGCACGGGAATTTCCGTAAGACCCTTTTTATAAAATTCGTAATCCGAAAGGGCATCCATAATCGGGAAACCTTTTGTTAAATCGATAATCATATTTCTCGCCTTGGTGTAACTTTCAAGATGCGTTTCAAAAGGCTCGTCGGAAATATGGAAATAAGTGCATTTATCGATTTTTTCTTCTTCTAATACGGCGATAAGCTCGGGGATAAAGCATTTTAAAAAGTTCGCATAATCGCCATTTGAAAAATCAGTATCCCAACCGAAAATACGTTTTTCCTCGCCGTTTACATCGGCTATGATTTTAGGTGCGTGATATGCGCCCCACTGTGTGAAGAGATGAGCCATCTCATAATACTCTATGCCGCATCTTTTGCAAATATCAATCCATCTTCTCAATTTATCAAATCCGAAAGAGTAGTTTTCGCCGTCTTTTTTTACATCAACAAGCTGAACTGTGGTTCTCTCGCCTCCCACTTCCGTATCAAGAGGCGGGGTAAATATGGGAGTAAGTATCATAGATATGCCGATATATGCTGCCATTTTTATGAATTTTTCTATCAATTCCCAATGTCTTTCGGAAAACACTTCCACAACGTAAAAATCGGCAATACAGTCAGTGTGGAACCACTGCGTGTATTTAAAGGGATATTTGGGAAGAACGCAATCTAAAATTTCCAGAGTAAACATAACGCTTTTTTCATCGAAATCGCATTTTACGGTGGTGGTTATTTCATATTTTCCCGCTTTTGCATCTTCAGGCACATCTACGGTTATCCAAAGTCCTCTTTTTGCCGCTTTGGGAATTTTTATGTAGCTCGTTTCGGCAGGGCGAAGTACATCGGGGAAAAGGCCGGGTTCTCTCTTTTCAAACGCGCCGTCACCTTTTCCGGGGTACATGGGAAGTGATGAGGGAACATTTTCCGTAAAATACACCTTTACATATTCTGAAATGTCGGATTTCACCTCAAAAGTGCCGTCTACGCCGTCGGAATTGTCATCGGAAACACTGTATGCAACCTGAAAAGAATATCTGTCGCCTTTAAGGACGGTTGCACTGTTTACGTAATTAAACTTAAAATTATCCGTAAGGAAAACCTTATCAAGGCTTGAAATTTGTTCTAACATTAATTCGGACATGATGGCATCTCCTTTTTTCGTTTTATAAATTATGCCCGAGATAAATTTCTCGGGCATATGATTATTTTGCGTATTTTCTCACTATTTCGTGCATTTTATCAAACTTACTTTCAATATCGGCAACAAGTTTAAACTGGGTTCTCGCTCTATCTAAGTTATGACCTTCGCGATGAACCTTAAAATATGTATCGCCGTTTAAGTAGTCGGCAAGGAAGCGAGTACCGCACTCGTATGTCATAAGAAGTACAGACATTGGCAAAAGCTCAATTTCTTTTTCGGTACAGCTTTCCGACATTTCCTCAAGGAAACCTTTTGCAAACTGCTCAAACTTTTCAATATCGAACCAAATTTTACCAAGGTCGGGTTCATCTTCAGCACCGCTGGAAGCTCCGAAACGAAGCGCATCGCCGAAGTCATACAAAAGTGAACCCGGCATAACGGTATCCAAATCTATTACACAAATGCCCTCGCCGCTGTCTTTATCAAAAAGAACGTTATTGAGCTTCGTGTCGTTATGAGTAACTCGAAGCGGCACTTTTCCCTCTGCCATGGCATCTGTGATTTGAGATGAGTATTTTGCGTAATCAAGAGCAAAAGCAACCTCTTTTTCAACGTTTCCGAGCCTGTTTGCGGCATTTTTATCAATAGCATCTTTGAGCTGATTTACTCTTTCGGGAGTGTTGTGGAAGTCCACAATTGTTTCAAAAAGTTTATCTGCTGGGAAATCGGCGAGCATTTTTTGAAACTTACCGAATGCCTTTGCGGCATGATAGAGCTGAATGGGATTTTCCACAAAATCACAGCTCACAGTGTTTTCCACAAAAGTATACATACGGTAGCAGTCGTTTCCGTCTTTGTAATAATTTTTGCCGTCTTTTGTGCGAACAACGTTTAAAGTTTCCCTTAAAACATTGCCGCCGCGCTCCTCGATTTTAGCCTTTATATGCTCGGTTACGTTATAGATATTTTCCATAACCTCTTCGGGATTTTTAAAAACATTTGTATTTATCCTTTGAAGAATGTATCTCGGTGTGCTGTCGCAAAGATAGGTGTCGTTTATGTGGCCGTTGCCGTATGATTTTATGCTCGTTGAAACGCTGAATTTTGAGCATATCTCGTTTAACTTAGATTCCGTCATAATATCCTCCGTCAATTAACTTTTTCATGGCATCTACAACAAGCTGTTTATCCTCTTTATATGTAACACCGTACCATTTTTCCTCGGTGTTTAACACTTTTACTTTTGTGCCGTTTCTTTTTATCATATTATCAATTACATAAGGAATGAAAAACTCGTCTTTGAGCGGATTTGTCATGCCGTTTAAAAATGTTACGAAATCGGCATTTAAATTTTCGAAAACAGAAGGGTTTAAACCCCACATGTTCATGGAAACCGTTGTATCAAGGGCAATGCCGCTGTTTTTATCAAGAGCGGTATGCTCGGTAATTCCTTTTAATATGCCGTTTTCCACTTCACACACACCTCTTGCCACGGTGCCGTTTTCGGTGAGGGTATTGCCGAGGTTAAATCCTACCATGCAAATACCGTCGTCGTTTTCCAAATTGTCATTTAAGATTTTAAACGATGACTGGCCGTAGTAATCGTCGGCGTTTATGAGGGCAAAGGGGGTGTTTACCTTGTCTGCCGCGCAATACACCGCATGACCTGTACCCCAGGGCTTTGTTCTGCCATCGGGAACGGAAAATCCCTCGGGGAGTTTATCCATATCCTGGAACACATACTCAACATCTGTAATTTTTTCGATTTTTCTTTTTGTTATTTCTCTGAAATCTTTTTCGATGTCTCTCCTTATGATGAAAACCACCTTGTTAAAGCCTGCCTTTACAGCGTCGAAAACGGAAAAATCCAAAATTACTTCGCCGTCCGGGCCTATGGGTTCGATTTGCTTTAAACCGCCGAATCGGCTTCCCATTCCTGCCGCCATTACCACAAGTGTTGTATCTTTTTTCATATGAATTGACTTC
>CAZSIY010000098.1:0-6203 GCA_964606825.1 uncultured Oscillospiraceae bacterium
TGTTTAACCACTGGGGGCACGCAAGCCAATGTCGCCAGATAAACGGTAAGCACACCACCCTTGCGAAAAACCCGAAACTTCAATATCTTTTCAGCGACGACGGCTGGAGGTGGAGAATAGAAAGTCCTAAAGTTGCAAATCTTTTTAAAGAAATAAGGCGCGAGCTGATAGAACTTTGCGGAAACGGTGAATATTTTTGCATAGGTTGCGACGAGGCCGACGGATTTACATATACCAAAGAAGAAATGGACGACATTTGCGCATTTTTAAACAACGTAACCGACGAATTGGCACAATACGGCAGGCGCCCAATACTTTGGGGCGACATGTTTTTAAACATGGAAGAGAGCTACAACAAAAACAATAACTACTGCACCCAGGCGCCCACAAGGGAAAACGCCATGTACATGCGCGAGCATTTAAGCAAAAATGCAATAATCGCCGATTGGCAATACGATGCAACGCAATACCCCGTGGAAACAGCCGTTGATTTGAGCAAATCGGGATTTGATGTTGCTGTTTGCCCCTGGAACTATAACATAAAAAACGGCACTGCCTGCATAGACACAATAAGAGCACACGGCCTTTTCGGCTTAATTCACACCACTTGGAACACTTTGTCGTCAAACATGCCCATGCTTTCAAAAGATGCTTCCCTTTGCTGGAGAAACAGCAGCAAAGTAGCATGCGAACGCACAGAAACCATCATGACTTATCGCACAAAAACAGCGGCAATTTTAAGAAAAGTGTATCCCTCAAACGGAGACTACAAAAAAGACGGCTGGGCTACTAAACAAGTGGGAGAGATGACAAATTGACAATTTTAATATATTTAACCATAGTGTGCTTTACGGCTATTCAATCGTCCTCAACGAAACTATACAGCACAACAAACGACGATTCCGTATCTTTTAACATGATAAAAACCCTTTCGGCATTTTTGCTCTTTGCAATAATCGGTCTTGGCGGCATAAGTTTTCACACGGGCACCGTTATCTACGGAATTGCCTACGGAATATTACTCACAGTTTCCATGCACTGCGGATACATGTCGCTGGCACTGGGGCCGATGTCACTTACGAGCATGATTGTTTCGTTCTCGGTAATAATACCCATTGTTTTCGGAGTAAGTTTTTTAAACGAAAAACTTAACGCATTTAAAATGATAGGCATGGCGCTTTTTATAGTTTCCATTGTATTTGCCAACGCAAAAAAGCCGTCAACCGGCATGAAAGACAAGAAAAAATGGGCATTTTTCCTTGCGGCAACATTTGTGTGCAACGGATTTTGCTCCGTTATCCAAAAAATTCATCAAATAAAATACAACTCAATGTATTGCTTTGAATTTACGCTTTTTGCAATGCTTGTTTGCTGTGTGGTATTTTTGGTGCCGGGCATAAAGAAGCACCCAATAAAAAGCGGAATGAAAACGCAAGAGGGCATTTTTGCGGCAATTTCCGGCATTACAAATGCTTTGGTAGGATATTTTACTTTGAAACTTGCGGGATTTGAAAACGCATCGGTGCTCTTCCCCGCCATTTCGGCAGGAACCATTTTATGCTCGCTTATTTTGGGCATAACACTTTTCAAAGAAAAATTAAAATCAAATCACATTGTTGCGGTGATAAGCGGAATTGCCGCAGTTGTACTTTTAAAACTTTAAAACGAACAAACGATTGTACTCCAAAGCGGAATACAATCGTTTTTTTATTAATTTTTCCACACGGCAAGAGCCACCACCGTCATGTCATCATCGGCTTTGCCACCCGAGAGTTCAAGCGCGGAATTTAGTATAACCGAGGCAATTATTTGCGGATTCACGGTTTCCATACTTTCAAATTTTTTCATAATTCCGTCTTCCGCCTCGTGTTCGAAAACATCGTACACACCGTCGGACATCATGAGCACAACTGCCGAATTTTCAACAGTGAAAATCTCGGTTTTCACATTGCTTTCATTTCCAATTACGCCGAATGGCAAAGATGAAGACTCAATTTTTGAAATTCCGTATTCGTTTTTTATATACCCCGGTGCCGCTCCGCTTTTTGAAAAGCGCAAAACGCCGTCGGACAAGCGCACCGTGCAAACGTCCATCGTAGCAAAGCTGTCGCCCGATGAGCGCAAAAGAAGCGATGAATTTATAAGTTCAAGGGCGGTTTCAACATCTATTCCCGCAGACAAAAAGTCGCGGAGAAGCTCCGTTGCCGCGCGGCTCTCGCGCGATGCCCCGGCGCCCGTGCCCATGCCGTCGCTTATTGCCGCAACGGTTTCGCCGCAGGCATTTTCGCATATTACAAAGCTGTCGCCGCTTATTTCCTCGCCGTTTTTGCAAGCCGTGGCCGAGGCAGCGCAAACGCTGAAATCAAGGCGCGGTTTAAATGTCAACACAAGGTTTGAGCTCACGTAGGCACTGTTTGCAAGGTAGGTATTTCTTCCCGCAACATCGGAAATCACGGAATTTATAACCTGCTCGTCCTTTTTGCTAACGCGGCGGTTTTTAAAATAAATATCAGCCGAAAAATCAGTGCCGCTTCCATTCACGAAAACTATGTCATCGCACCTTATGCCCGCGCGGTCGAGGGCGGTTTTTAAATTTTTCTCGGCGGGCACATCTATGCAACCCGAAAATTCGGTTTCCAGGCGGTCTACGGCAAATCCTATTGCCCTGAGTTGGTCGGAAACGAGCATGCGGCTTTCATTCAGACGGTTTTGCCACATTTTTTCCACGCGATACACGTCGAACATTCTGTTAAAAGCGTTTATAAATCCCTCGGGTTTTATACACTTAGCCAACAGGGTTTCAGGAATATCCGACACGGTTAAAGTGCCTTTTTTCTCGGCTTTTTTAAGCATATCGAGCATGGCGGCATAGCTTGATTTATAGCCCCTTTCCCAACAGCTGTATTTAAGTCCGCAACCGGGGCATATTTTTGAAGAGGCGGTATCGAGCATGTGTATTACATATTGTTTCGACATGGTTTTGCTCTCAAAACATTTTTCATAAGACGACGCCAGCGCGGAAAACGAAGATGCGAGACGTTTAAGTTTTTCGGAAACCATGGTTTGAAATTTGTCTTGACTTATAGCAACATCCGAGGAAGTGTGCACCGTTTTTGCCGAAAAAGAAGACACAAACGAGGTTATTTTTTCGGGAATTACGGCAAACAGAGCCGATGCGAATATCACTTCGAATATGTCAAAAGGTATTGCCTCTTCGCTCAAAAACGCCGCAAACAGCGCATTTACAAAGGTAAATCCCAAAATTACGCCCCATTTTCCGAAACGCTTTAACATTCCGCAGCAAAGCGATGCCATGGAAAACGCTCCCACCGAGGCGCACATGCTCCTTACGTCGCTTACGGCAACCACGCCCAAAATTACGCCCATTGCCGCACCAGAGGCTATTTCGCCCTCAAGATTTATAACCATGAGAAGCACTATTGCCGCAACAACCGACAAATTCATGCCAAACACAAGCGGTACCGCACCCAGGCATCTTACCAAAAGCGCAAAAACACAAGTTACCGCTATTGCCTCAACATCAGATATATAGTGCCTTTCTTTTACATTAAGCATCACGGGAACCGCCGTTGAAAACACAAACACTCCCCCGAAACACAAGGCGGATTGGCATACGGCAAGCAAAAAATCATAAAGATAAAATCCCGTTACTATATTCGACACCGTAAGTGCCGTAAAAAGGCTTACCGAAGATACAACGGCGCGGACGCTTGTTTTGCCGTTGTCGTTTAAAAATCCCAAAAAGAGCGTGCTCACGGCCATTGCAACAAGGTACGCCGCTACGGAAAAATTTGCCCGCGCTCGCAGTATGCCAAGCGCCGCGGCGGCAAAATACAAATACCATTTCCCAGCGGAAAACAAAGCCGCATATGCAGCAGGGCCGAAAGGCGTCATTGCGGAAAACACACTGCACGAACCCATAGCAAAGCAAAGAAGCACCGACACGCTGTCGGCTATTCCTATTTTAAATTCCATTCCCTTTTCCCCGTTGCGCTCGGCGCACGAAGTTGCGAATAATCCCTCAGAAATTCTCATCATTTGCGTTCATCCTTTTATTATGTAGTAATTATATTTTACACCAAATCAATAGAAAATTTTGTTGTTTTGTGTAGGTTAAAAATATATTTTTATCGACAAAATGCGAGCGGAAGCGGCATTGGGGATTGATAATAACCAATTTTTCAAAAAATGCTGCAAAATTCTAAAACATATGATACAATTTATTATGCTAAACTATTATACTCATAATGGGGTAAATATACTTTTTTCTTACAAGGTATGCATCAATTCAATAAAAACATATGCTCTGTATACACAACCTTGTATGGAAATGTAAGTATAATAGTTTAGCAGCATTATTTCAGAGTCATATGTTTTTCAATGCGTATCTCTGAAATATGAGTTACGCATTTTTTATTTTATGGGAGGGAATATTTATGAAAAAAAGAATTTTTTGTTGTATGTTGATGTTTAACATGTTGCTAAGTTTATTTATCGCATCCCCGGTCACAGCAAATGCGGCAACAAGCGGAGTATGCGGTGATAGCCTCACCTATACTTTTGACGAAAGCGGAACGCTGACTATAAGCGGTACGGGAGATATGTATGATTTTGACGAATTTGAAAACAGCTCTCCGTGGTGTGATTTAACCATACAATCGCTGGTAATAAATAAAGGAATTACTCATATAGGTAATTATGCTTTCAGCTATCAAAATATATTTGAAACAGATATAACTATTCCGGAAGGCGTTGAAAGTATAGGAGAAGCCTCTTTTGCCGGATTGCCGCTAAAAACTGTCTCATTGCCGACTTCACTTGTATCCATAGGTGATTTTTGTTTCGGCGAAGGCGAAAATTTGGAAAACATTCATATCCCCAAAAATGTATATGCATTGGGCGAAAACTCTTTTGGAATTAACATTGAGACTATAAGTGTTGATGATGAAAACAAAAATTTTTCAACGCAAGATGGTATTTTGTTTAGCAAAGATATAACACAGCTTTTATGCTATCCGCCCAGAAAGTCGGGAGAAAGTTATACAATTCCTAAAAATGTCGATACATTGGGCCCGTTTTCATTTTTTTACAATCGCAATTTATGCGAAATTACTGTTCCCGAAACCATTAAAGAAATACAAAACGGTGCTTTTTGGGCTTACGAAAAATTGACTTCTATCGAATTACCTACTTCTGTTTCCGAAATTTCAACAAATACATTTGCCTACTGCTGCAATCTTTCTTCGATAACTATTCCAAAAAGTATTAAAACTATTTCCGGATCTGCATTTTGTGATTGTTATAGTCTAAACAAAGTTATTTATACCGGCAGTGAAGAAAACTGGAAAGAAATTGTTATTGACGAATTTCTTAATTCTTATTTAATTAATGCAAAAAATATTTCAACGGCGCTTCAAAAGGATTAAATCAAAGTATTAAAAGCAAAAATTTACAATCACTCAATCTAACAATTTATGAAAATCAAAAAGACAGCAGCTCCGAAAATGGTTTATACAGGTTGTCATCGGGCGCAGATGCAAAAAACGATACATACGAACAAATGTCAAATGAGAAAGGATATGTACAACTATTAAACAACGGCAGTGACATAACCGTCAGCAAAAAGAATTATGTATCAAGAACCATTTCGGCAAAACGCGCTAACAATTCGAAAAAGATATATTTGCAAAGTGATAGCGGCACAAGTCCCGTTATAAACGCTGTTTGGCTTGATGATACCGATGTGTATAATGAAGAATATAAAATCGGACGACTTGACAAAAGCGCCATTACACTTTCCGCGGAAATAACCTGGAAATCACCGAAAAGAAAAATTTATTTAATGCAAGAAATCAAAAAATCAGAATTTTCAAACGATGATACGTTAACGATAGTTTTAAGCGAAAAATTTGACATATTAAAACCGATATATATAGTTGCGGAAGATATAAACGGAAATGCTTCAAAGAAAAAATTGCAACTTAAAGACAACGATGACTTTCGCAAACTTTGGGATGGCAATAAATTGTCGCTGAATTTCGGTAAAAAAACAAAAGGTACAATTTCCGAGGACATTCCCGTGATAGGCGGCTGGGATATTGGACTTGATATTCCCGGCTGTCCGATAAATATCACTATTGAAGGCAACAAAGTGCAAGCAACTGTTGGTATAGACCTTATCA
>CAZSIY010000099.1:0-6159 GCA_964606825.1 uncultured Oscillospiraceae bacterium
CCAGAGTATAGGCATCTTTTGCGCGATAAGAGGCAACATTTTCCAATTTTTCGGCATAGACGGAATTATATTTTTGGATATACTCAAAAGTTGCGGTAACGTCGGAAGCGGTAAAGGCGGCGCCGTTATGAAAAGACACGCCTTTTTTAACTTCGATTGTATAGGTTTTGTTGCCGTCGGTTGCGGCATAACTTTCCGCCAAAACAGGGCGAGAGCTTAAATCTTCATTTACCACAAAAAGACTTTCATAGGTGAGATACAAAAAATCTCTTACGCTTGAATAGCCGGTAACGAGCGGATTTAAGGTGTCGGGCGCGTAGGAAGAGAGGTTCAAAACGCCGCCTTCTTTTGGTATTTCGCTTTTTTGAGATTTAGTTTTCTCGGTATCCGTTTTAACCGAACAGCCGCAAAAGAGCATTACAGCCACAAGAGCGAGCGACAATATTCGTTTCATAAATTCCCTCCGTTACAAAAATTATCTTTTTAAAATTCTTTTCAAAGAAACCGCGCGGTTTGTATTATCATCAATTTCAAGCACGGCGCCGCACATTTTCGCCTTGCCGTGGGCGTGTTCAAACTTAGTGGGCATGGCGGTGACAAATTTTTCGATTGCCGCCGCGGGAAGAACGCCGATAACGCTTTGCTCGGCTCCTGTCATGCCGATATCGGTTATATAGGCGGTGCCTTTGGGAAGAATACACTCATCTGCCGTTTGCACATGGGTATGGGTGCCGAAAACGCAAGTTACGGCGCCGTCGAGATAAAATCCCATTGCGCGTTTTTCGCTTGTTGCGTCGGCATGAAAATCAACAATAATGACATCAGCCTTATCTTTTAACCTTTCAGCCTCGGCTTTTGCCGCTTTAAAAGGGCAATCCACATTTAAGATATTTACTCTGCCCATTATATTTATAACGCCTATCCGCTTAGAGCCGCACTTTACCACAGTACTGCCCTCGCCGGGGGTACCTACGGGATAATTTAGAGGGCGGATAACGTTTTTTTCGTTTTCAAAAATATTGATTATATCTTTTCTTCCGAAGGTATGATTGCCCATGGTGATAACGTCTACTCCGATATCGCAAAGGGTGTAATAATCGGCTTTGGAGAGGCCGTTTCCGCCGGAAGCGTTTTCGGCATTTGCAATTATAAAATCTATGTTTTCGTCGGCGACGACTTCTCTTAAAACAGATGCCGTAAAATCCATGCCGCAACTTCCGAAAATATCACCTATAAGAAGAATATTCATTTTATACCTTTCCTTTCAAACAGGCAAAAAGAACGGGCAATTACGCCCGTTCCGATGCCTTACGCTGTAAAATATTCAATTATTTAGCATAATCAACCGAGCGTGTTTCCCTTATAACATTTACCTTAATCTGACCGGGATATTCAAGCTCGCCCTCTATTTTTTTGGCGATGTCGCGTGCGAGCAACACAGCCTCATCATCTTTAACAATTTCGGGTTTAACCATAATTCTGATCTCGCGACCTGCCTGGATAGCGTATGATTTTTCAACGCCGGCAAACGAATCGGCAATTTCCTCAAGTTTTTCAAGTCTTTTAATATATGTTTCGAGATTTTCTCTTCTTGCGCCGGGTCTTGCCGCGCTTATTGCGTCGCAAGCCTGGACAATGCACGCAACAACAGACGTTGCCTCAACGTCGCCGTGGTGCGCCGCTATTGCGTTTATAACTTCCGCATTTTCGTGGTATTTCTTTGCAATGTCCACACCTATATCAACGTGGGAACCTTCCACCTCATGATCCACCGCTTTACCTATATCGTGCAAAAGGCCGGCGCGCTTTGCCGTTTTGATATCAACGCCGAGCTCTCCTGCCATTACGCCTGCAAGGTGAGCCACCTCCGTTGAGTGTTTCAAAATATTTTGACCATAGCTTGTACGATATTTAAGCCTTCCTATGAGTTTTACAAGTTCGGGGTGTAAGCCGTGAACGCCTGTTTCAAACGTTGCCTGTTCGCCCTCCTGTTTGATAATCGCTTCGACTTCCTTACGGGATTTCTCAACGGTTTCCTCAATTCTTGCCGGGTGAATTCTTCCGTCTACGATAAGTTTTTCAAGAGCCATTCTTGCAACTTCTCTTCTTACCGGATCAAAACCGGAGAGCACCACTGCTTCCGGAGTATCGTCTATAATAAGATCAATACCTGTTGCGGTTTCGAGGGCACGTATGTTACGGCCTTCTCTTCCTATAATTCTTCCTTTCATCTCGTCATTAGGGAGAGCAACTACGGACACCGTAGCTTCCGCCACATGATCTGCGGCGCATTTTTGAATTGCCGCGCTGATGATGTTTTTAGCTTTTTTGTCGGCTTCGTCCTTTGCTTTGGTTTCAATATCCTTAACAAGGAGCGCAGCTTCGTGTTTTACTTCGGATTCTATGTTCTTAAGAAGGTAAGACTTTGCTTCTTCAACCGACAATCCGGATATTCTTTCGAGGATTTCAAGTTGAGCATTCTTAACCTTTAATGTTTCTTCCTTAAGTACATCTGCATCTTTGAGCTTTTTATTCAAGAGCTCGTCTTTCTTTTCGAGCGACTCGGACTTTTTGTCCACAGCCTCTTCTTTTTGCTGAACGCGCCTTTCCTGGCGGTTCATTTCGCTTCTGCGATCTTTGATTTCTTTTTCAAATTCGGTTCTGCTTTTATGGATTTCGTCCTTTGCTTCAAGCAGAGCTTCTTTCTTTTTGGTTTCGGCCGCTTTGCGAGCTTCTTCTACGATTTCGCTTGCTTTTTGTTCAGCCGAGCCTATTGTGTTTTCAGCCATCTTTTTTCTGCACAAATACCCGCCAAAAAATCCGAGTATGCATGTGATAATTGCGGCTGCAATCGCTATTAACATTTCCAAGAACTTTTAACCTCCTTCTTTTAAAATTTTTCGTATAACAAAATTGATACAAACAATCCGTTACAACTTTTCATCTCAAACACATCAAATTTTGCGGTGCGGCAAGACTTGAGGCCACACTACATACATTTTATAATATTTTGGCCGTTCTGTCAACCGAATTTGATAAATTAATGCTATTTTTTTAATTATCCTTTTCACAAAGTTCCAATGTGAAGGTAAACTCGGTGTATTTGTCCAAAACGCTGTTTGCGGTGATAGTTTCTCCGTGCATTGAAATTATACGCTTTACTATATAGAGGCCGAGGCCGACGCCACTTCTGTCTTCGCTGCGGGAAGCATCGGTTTTATAAAACCTATCCCAAATATACTTTAATTTTTCGGGTTCTATGCCGTGACCGGTATTTTTTATGCATATATTCGCTTTGCCGTGATTTTCGACGGTGGAAAGGGTGATTTTTCCGCCGACGGGGGTGAATTTCACCGCGTTGTTTATAAGATTTATAAGCACCTGGGTAACGGAGTCACGGTCGGCGAATACATTTAGTTTTTCCTCATCGAGATTAAGCTCCACGTCTATATTTTTTTTGGTAATCATCATTTCGAATTTTACAAGAGCCTGGCACACGAGTTCGTTTATATCGAAAACGGTTTTGGTGATTTTCTGTTTTCCACCCTCCAAGCGTGAAACCTGGAGAAGGCTTGTAACAAGGCGCGAGAGGCGCTTTGACTCGGAAAGCACCACGCCGAGATATTTTTGATGATTTTCCTTTGGAATTGTACCGTCCAAAATGCCCTCAATAAAACCGGAAATGGTAGTCATGGGCGTGCGAAGTTCGTGGGAAACGTCCGATATAAAACTACTTCTCAATTTTTCGAGCTCTTCAAGCGACGATGCCATTTGGTTTATGTTTTCGGCAAGTTCGCCGAACTCATCATCGGAAGAATATTCAACACGCTTTTGGAAATTACCCTTACTGAACTCAGTTACGGCGTCGCTTATTTTTTTAACGGGCGTTGTTATTCGCAATGATATGAAGTAGAAAAGCACTGCGGAAAACAGCATTGCCGCGATTATCAAAAAGAAAACGCGCCCAAACATTTTTTGGGAAACTTTTTTTATTTCGGGCACACGCTGATTGAATATCACGCCGCCGAAAATTTCGTTGCCGTGTTTTAAGGCAGAGCCAACGGTCATTAATTTTTCGCCTTTTTCATCTACAAAAAGCTCGGTAGACACCACGGTTTTGCCGCTTAGAACGTCGTCGGAAACGCGTGGGCTCACTTTATTGTAGCCGCGTTTTGCGGAAGAACCCGAAATTTTAAGTACTATGCCGTTATTGTCGAAAACCATAATGCTCGACTGGGTGTTATAACTTATATTGTCGATAATTGTTTGAAACATTTCGTCCATGGCGTAACTTTGATTTGTAAGGGCGGTATAGGTAAGCTCCGAAATTTTATCTACATTATTTTCAAGAACCGCCGCGCGCTCATCTATTGTAACGCTTACGAGATATTTTGAAAATATCACCGAAAAGCACAAAAATATTACAATCACCACCGAAACGCTACCTATAATCATTGTAGCGAATATGCTTTTCTTTTTCAAGTTATCTCACCTCAAACTTGTAGCCGACGCCCCAAACGGTTTTAAGACACCAGCTCTCGCTTACGCCCTCCACTTTTTCGCGGAGCCTTTTAATGTGAACGTCTACGGTACGCGAGTCTCCGAAGAACTCGTAACCCCACACTTCGTCAAGGAGCTGATCGCGGGTGAACACCTTATTCGGGTGCGAACAAAGGTAATAGAGAAGCTCCAGCTCTTTAGGCGGAATTTCCATTACTTTTGAGTCTATAACAAGCTCGTATTTACTCATATCGATAGACATTTTATCGTATGAAACAACGCTGAGCTGTTCTTTTGCGGCATCAAATCTTCTCAAAACGGCTTTGAGCCTTGCGATGAGCTCTTTGGGTTCAAATGGTTTTACTATGTAATCGTCGGCACCGAGCTCCAATCCCAAAACTTTATCTATGGTTTCGCCTTTGGCGGAGAGCATAATTACGGGCACCTGGCTTGTTTGCCTTATGGTTTTCAAAACGTCTATGCCGTCTACACCGGGGAGCATAATGTCGAGGATTACACCGCTCACCTGATCTTCTTCAAAGATTTTGAGCGCGTCTTTGCCGTTGTAGGCGCTTAAAACTTCGTAGCCGTCTTTTGTGAGATAGAGCCTTACAAGTTCGCAAATGTTTCTGTCATCATCAACAATCAATATTTTTGTTTTTTCCGTCATCAAAGTTCATCTCCTGTTCAATTTCAGAACGTATTTTCAACGTATTTATAATGATTATGAGTATTATGGGGCCTATAATCATGCCCACAATGCCCATGGATTTTAAGCCTATATAAATGGACATAAGTGTAAATACGGGATGCATGCCGAGCTGACCGCTTAAAATTTTTGGCTCCAAAATTTGGCGCGTGAAAAGGACTATAAGGTAAAGGATAAAAAATCCCGCCGCCCCGAAATAATCGCCCTGCAAAAGGTTTATAACCGCCCAGGGGTTTAAAATTATGCCGGTTCCGAGAAAGGGCACAGTATCCCAAAGGCTTATCACAAAGGCAAATAATAAAGCAAAGTCCACATCGAGAATTAAAAATCCCGTTAAAAGTATGCAAAACACTATTGTCATTAAGATAAGCTGTGCTTTAATATACCCGCCGCACGCCTCGGAAAGACGATTTTTCACAAGGCTTGCCCGCTGTAATTTTTCCGCGGGAACAAAGCGCTTTATCTCGTTTTTTATACCCTCGCCGTCGTAACTTATAAAGTAAATCGCAAGCACAAGGGCGATGGTGAACACAAACGCCGATGGAAGCCTTACCGCCGCGCCGCCTATGCCGGCGAGCGTCGATTTTACCGTTGGATACACAAAATCGGAAAAATTGCTCTCAACCTGCTCGGCAACGTCGTAGGCAAAGGTTTTTAAATTGTCGGGAAGTATTCTTATAAAATCTCTTACGAAAACAGGCAATCCGTCTTCGGTGCTTTCGAGAATTAATTGCAAAACGCCCCTTATTTCTCCCACGAGGGAATGAATAAGGAAAAACATCACTCCGCCGATTATTCCTATAACAAAAAGCATTGCCAAAATTACGCCCAGGCGCCTATGAATATGTAGTTTTTCAAGGACGTCGGCAATGGGCTTTATCGCAAGGGAAATAAGCCCTGCCACCATAAACGGCAAAAAATACGTTATGAGTTTGGGCGCAGCATATGCT
>CAZSIY010000100.1:0-6119 GCA_964606825.1 uncultured Oscillospiraceae bacterium
ATTGTATACGTTTTGCAAAAACTCGGAACCAAATTAGTATTGCCGTAGCAAGAAGCTCCCAGAGCGTGTGTACTGCGCCAAAGTTCAGCATTTTCGTGCGTAATGTCAAACCCCTTTTCCGACGAATAGGTAATATTTTCGCCTACGGGATTTTTCAGCGGTACAAGTTCGTCGCATATCCATTTGTATTCAAAAGCACCTGCGACGGCATCACATTCGGAAAGTCGCTCACTTTCGCCTTGCATATTGCTTTGACCGGAAAAAATTATCATATCCATCTTATATCTCTCCAAACTCAAAATTTCATATCGTCTTTAATTATCGGTAGAAAATGACTACATTGAAAGTTTGTAAGCAATTTTGCAAGCTCTTTTATAGCTTTCGGCAAAATATTCTTCGTATGACATATTTGCGTAGATGTCATTTTCGTGTCGGTCGGGTTTTGATGTGATATTCAGTTCAAAATTCAAAAATTCGAGTTTATTTGCCTTTTTCAGTCTAGCAACGTTATAATCCCAGTCGGCAATTCCGTCGTAGGGAAGAAGATGTAAATCGTCTGTCCAGAATGTTTCGCCGTCAAAGCGACTTATGCCGAGATTGTCGTTTAGGTGCGTCATAATGAGGCGGTCACCAAAAAGTGCTAAGAGGTCTTTTGAGTGATTATAGCACATTTCATGTCCGCTATCCCAGCAAAATCCTACATTATCATAATTTTTAAAATGCTCCATAAGCGCAAAAAGGGTATCTTCTCCCTCGGTGTTTTCAAAAGCAATATTTACTCCGGCTTTTTTGGCGGTGTTTACAATGGTTTCAAAATTTTTAAATCCGGCTTCGCTTACGTGGCTTTCGTTCTTATCAAAGCCGATCCATGTATGCACAACAAGTGTAGGAATTTTTGCCTTTTCGCAGAATTCGACAGCATTTAAAATGTCGTCAAGAGCTGGAAGAGATACATCTTTTTCGTCGCTCCAAAGATTTGCTGCTCCGGTATAGGGCGCATGAATTGATTGAATTGCAAGACCGTTTTCCAATGCTGTTTCTACAACCGGTGTAATATCCACGTCTGCCGTGTAGTCGGGTGATATTGCATCATAACCCGCTTTTTTTACGATTTTCACAATTTCTTCCGTCGGTATTTTGTAGTTGTTTCCGAGAGAAATTCCTAATTTTTGTTTCCACATAATTAACACCTCATTTAATTTATATTTTCAATATATTTTTTGATTATGTAAATACTTTTTTCTGCGGCTGTTTTTGCAAACTGAGGGTAGTCCATGTCGGAATTGCCGTCGGCATTGTCGGAAATGGCGCGCAGAACGCCGAAATCAACGCCGTTTGCATAGCATACATGGCCTATTGCTCCGCCTTCCATTTCGCATGAAATAGCATTAAATGTTTCTTTTATATATTTTTTCTTTTCGGCGTTTCCTATAAACTGGTCGCCGGTTGCTATTGTTCCCGCGAGAGTTTTCGTATTCGCTATTGACGATGCGATTGTCAATAGTGAATTTGCAATTTTTTTGGAGCAAGGTATTTCTACAAGTCCTATTTCGGAAATATAGCCCAACGGGTCGCCGAGGGGAGAAGTGTCACAGTCGTGCTGAACAACATCGGTTGCTACGGCTATGTCTGCAATTGAGAGTTCCTCGCTAAGACCTCCGCCTACGCCGGTGTTAATCACTTCGGACGGGTTGTACTTTAAAATCATTGCCTGTGCACAAAGCGCCGCGTTTACCTTTCCCGGGCCGCATTTTGCCACTACGACGTCTTTGTTTGATATTTTTCCCGAAACAAATTCAATTCCGCTGATTTTTTCGCACTTCGTATTTTCCATTATTTTTTTAATTCCGGCAACTTCGATATCCATTGCCCCGATTATTCCAAGCATTTTTTACCTCCGTATGTCCTTTTAGTATATTAAAGCATATTTTTGTTAAAATTGCAATAGAATTAACAAAATATTTACTTGAATTATTTGAA
Organism: uncultured Oscillospiraceae bacterium; assembly: GCA_964606825.1. Lineage (GTDB taxonomy): Bacteria > Bacillota > Clostridia > UMGS1810 > UMGS1810 > CAKSIN01. The sequence continues at coordinate 1,981 of CAZSIY010000100.1, forward strand.
AATTGGGTGTAAAATAAGATAAACGGACAGATAGCAAAGGCGAAAATTCCACTTTGCGTAAAGTACCGCAATTTTAAAGGAGATGGAGAAAATGGCAAACAGATTTGTATTAAATGAAACATCATATCACGGCGCGGGTGCGATTAATTCTATTCCCGACGAGATTAATGCAAGAGGTTTTAAAAAAGTTTTTGTTGCATCGGACACCGACCTCATAAAGTTCGGCGTGTCTAAAAAAGTTACTGACGTTTTGGACAACGCGGGAATTGAATACACGGTTTTTTCACAAATTCAGGCAAACCCCACTATTTCAAACGTTAAAGCGTGCGTTGAGGCGTTTAAAGATTTCGGAGCTGATTGTATCGTTGCAATCGGCGGCGGTTCTTCAATGGACACTGCAAAGGCAGTGGGAATTATTATCACCAACCCCGATTTTGCCGATGTAAGAAGTTTAGAGGGCGTTGCTCCCACAAAGAAACCTTGCGTTCCGATTATTGCCGTGCCCACAACTGCGGGAACAGCGGCAGAGGTTACAATCAACTACGTTATAACCGACGAAGAGAAAAATAGAAAAATGGTTTGCGTAGATGTTCACGATATTCCGGTGGTTGCCGTTGTAGACCCCGACATGATGTCGAGCATGCCAAAAGGCCTTACCGCTGCAACCGGCATGGATGCGCTTACACACGCTATCGAAGGCTACATAACCAAAGGTGCATGGGAGCTTTCGGATATGTTCCACTTAAAAGCAATTGAAATTATTTCAGCAAGTTTACGAGGCGCTGTTGAAAACACTCCTGAGGGAAGAGAAAAAATGGCTCTCGGTCAGTATATTGCCGGTATGGGATTTTCTAATGTAGGTCTTGGAATTGTTCACTCCATGGCTCATCCGCTCGGAGCTCTTTATAACACACCTCACGGCGTTGCAAATGCAATAATTCTTCCTACCGTTATGGAATACAATGCTCCCGCAACAGGTGATAAATACAAATATATCGCTAAAGCAATGGGCGTTGAAGGTACAGAAAGCATGAGCCAAGATGAATATAGAAAAGCGGCTGTTGACGCAGTAAAGAAACTTTCCTCTGATGTCGGCATACCGGCAGATCTTAAAGAGATTGTAAAAGAGAGTGATCTAGACTTCCTCTCGCAATCTGCTTTTGATGATGCATGCCGCCCCGGAAATCCGCGTGATACAACAGTTGAAGAGATTAAAGAACTTTATAAATCACTTCTGTAATTTGAAAATATTAAAGTCCGCAATTATAACATTCGGTAATTGCGGACTTTTTGTTTTAGTCTTTTTCGTTTGTTTCTTCGTCGTTATCCTCGGTTTTGTTAAGACACACCAATGCGCGCTCCATGCGGTGCTCTTTAATTTCAAGCACTTTTACATGCAAACCGCATACGTCGATTTCAAGGCGGCTTCCGTCTGCGGGAATGGTGCCGAGGTATCCGAACACAAACCCGCCAAATGTTTCATATTCATCGGTGGGAAGCGGAACATTAAGCGCTTGCGAAACTTCTTCGAGGCTTGCAATTCCGAGAATTTTCCAGGTGCCGGAGTCGGTTTTTATGATTTCATGTACGGTTTTGTCGTCGTCTTCCACGTCGTCAAGTTCGCCTACAAGCTGTTCTACCAAGTCGTTTATGGTGATTATGCCGTTCATGCCACCGTGTTCGTCAAGAACTACGGCAAACTGGCTTTTGCGTTGTTTCATTCTTCTGAAAAGGATATCGGCCTTAACGCCCTCTGGTACAAAATATGCAGGTTTTACCGCGTTTGCCATTACATTTTCACGACTTTTATCTTCGAGACGGAAGTAATCCTTTGCGTTTAATACGCCCACGACATTATCGACGCTTTCGTCGCAAACGGGGTAGCGGGAATGGCGCGCGTCGTGTATGGTATCTTCCCACTGTTCAATTGTTTCGTCTGTCCACAAGAGTGCAATGTCTGTTCTGTGGGTGGCAATTTCGCCGGCTGTTATGTCGTCAAATTCAAAAACATTTTGTATCATTTCTTTTTCTTCTTCGTCAAGAACACCTTTTTCACGACCTACATCAACCATCATTCTTATTTCCTCTTCCGTAACTTCCTCGTCGTCGGAATTTGGGTCAATGCCGAAGAGCCTCAAAAGTCCGTTTGTAGACATTGTGAGCAACCATACGATAGGGGCAAAAAGCTTCGATATAAAGCTCACCGTGCCTGAGATACCAAGAGCAATCGCTTCGGCTTTTTTCATGGCGATTCGCTTAGGCACAAGCTCGCCGAACACAAGGGTGAAATACGAGAGTATTATTGTAATTATGACAACCGAAATGGTGTTGAGGGTAGCGGCGGGGATTGGCACGCCGAGTCCTATAATGAAATTTGTAAGCGTGTCGGAAAAATTATCGGCGGCAAAAGCACTGCCCAAAAATCCCGCAAGGGTTATGGCAACCTGTATGGTTGCAAGGAAACTTGCCGGTTGACTTGTGAGCTTAACAAGGCGCTTTGCACGCTTGTCACCTTGGTTTGCCATTTTTTCGAGTTTCGCATCGTTAAATGATATAACCGCAATCTCAGTGCACGCAAAAACAGCATTAAGAGCAATGAGTATAACTTGTAATAATAATTGCCATAATAAGGCATTGTCGTTCATGATAGATTTTCTCTCCAATTTTTCAATAATATTTTAAATGATATTGGGTTGTTATATGCGCAAAAAGCACACCCTGCCGTTATTTTTCAAATAACGCAGGTTATGCTTCGGATATGTGTGCATATTAAGCTGTATAATATAGCAGGCTCGACAACCACCGTTACTGTCACTGTCCATATCGGGCCGTACACTCCTTTACGTAAATTGTTACTGCAATACATAATAATATATCACAATATAACGGTAAATGCAAGTGTTTTTTCAAAAGTGTAATAAATGTAATAAATTATCGGTTGTCAATCGGCACATATTCTTTTGAATTTCTACAAAGGCTCTTGTATGCCGGCCTTATTATTCTGTTGCAAGAGAGAAGTTCTTCCATTCTGTGTGCGCACCAACCGGCGGTTCTTGAAATCGCGAAAAGCGGTGTGTACATTTCAGGCGGAATGTTCAGCATTTTGTAAACAAATCCCGAATAGAAGTCTACATTTGCACAAATCATTTTTTTGTCTTTTTTGATTTCGGCAAAAGCAAGCGGAGCCAGACGTTCTACAGTGTTATAAAGGTTGAATTCTTCTTCGTGACCTGTGAGCGACGAAAGTTTTGCCGCTTTCTTTTTAAGTATTACGGTTCTGGGGTCGGAAAGTGTGTACACCGCGTGACCCATGCCGTATATAAGGCCGCTTCTGTCGTTTGCCTGTTTGTTCACGATTTTTTTTAGATATGAGTAAACTTCATCTTCGTTGTTCCAATTTTGAACGTTTTTCATAACATTGTTCATCATGTTCATAACCTGTGCGTTCGCGCCGCCGTGCTTGGGGCCTTTGAGCGAACAGATAGCACTTCCTATGGCGCTGTATGTATCGGTGCCGGAAGATGAGAGAACTCGACATGTAAAAGTGCTGTTGTTTCCGCCGCCGTGCTCTGCGTGGAGCATGAGGGCAGTGTCTAAGATTTCGGCGTCAAATTCGGTGAATTGCTTGTTTTTCGACAACATTCTAAGCAAATTCTCGGCAATAGAAAGCTCGCTTTTGGGTTGATGAAGAATAAGGCTCTTGTTGTCGAAATAGTGAACCTTTGCACTGTAACCGTATGCGGCAATCATGGGAACTCTCGCCAAAAGCTGAATTGACTGTCTGAGTATGTTTTCAACTGAGCAATCATCGGGATTGTCGTCGTAGGAATAGAGAGAAAGGACACTGCGCGCCATTTTGTTCATTATATCATGACTGGGCGATTTTAATATCATATCTTCGGTAAATGACGGCGGTAGTTCGCGACTGTGCGCAAGAAATGTGCAAAATTCGGTGAGTTCCTCTTTTGTGGGAAGTTTTCCGAAGAGTAAAAGATAGCATATTTCTTCAAAACCGAAGCGGTTGTTCAAACCGAATTTTTCGGTAAGATCGTTTATGTCGTATCCTCGGTAGGAAAGTCTGCCGTCTATGGCGTTTTTTTCGTTTTCGCTCACGACGTAGCCGTGAACCTCGCTGATAT
>CAZSIY010000101.1:0-5969 GCA_964606825.1 uncultured Oscillospiraceae bacterium
AAACAATACAGGGCGGCAAAGTTGATGCCGACGAGTTTGTAAAAGAGTATCTACGCGATGCCAAAGACGCGGTTTATACCGAAACCGATGACGGATTTTATATAGAACCCGAAATTGTCGGAATAAGTTTTGATAAAGACGAGGCAAGAAAAATAATCGAAGAAAATAAAAACAGCACCGAACCTTACGAAATTCCCGCTATCATCACCCGTCCACTGGTTACGGCAAAAATTCTCGAAGATAAGTACGTAAACAAAATTATTGCCACCTACACCACGAGCTTTGCGGGAAGCAGCGCAAACAGATGCGCAAATATTGCCCTTGCCGCCAAGAAAATAGACGGCTATGTGATAAATCCGGGAAAGCGCTTTTCCTACAATGCCGTTGTAGGCCCGCGAACCGCCGCAACAGGCTTTAAAACGGCTCACGTGTACGTGGGCACACAGGTTACCGACGGCATCGGCGGCGGAATTTGTCAGGTTTCGTCAACGCTGTACAACGCGGCAACGCTTGCGGACATGAAAATAGTTTCGCGCACAAATCATTCCATGCCTGTGGGGTATGTTCCTTTGGGCCGTGATGCTACGGTGTCTTACGGAAGTATAGATTTCGTTTTTGAAAACGCCAAGTCTTATCCCGTGAGCGTAAAGGCCACAATCAGCGGCACAAATCTCACTGTTTCCATAGTCGGTTCAAAAACTGAGAACTACACGGTTGCAATAGTTACAGACAGCGCAAAAACCGTGCCTTATCAAACCGTAAAAACCGAGGATAATACCCTTCCCGAAGGGCAAGTAAAAGTTATTGCAAAGGGCTCAAACGGCTCTACGGTAAACAGCTACCGAGTTTATAAGAAAAACGGAGTGGAGTATTCGAGAAAATTCGAGGCGAAAAGTACTTATAGCCCCACAACGGAAAAAATAGTCGTGGGCACGCTGAAATCAGTTCCCGAACCGGAAGTAAAAGAGCCTCCTGTTTCCGAAATAACGGAAGAGGCCACCCCGCCTGCCGAATCGGCGCCCGAAGATACTGCCGATGAAGAAGTAAAAGAAACTTTTGAAACCGTTGTTCATGAGGAAAGCACGGCCGAGGAAATGCAATAGTCAAAACAGGCGAAGAGATTATATCTCAACGCCTGTTTTTTTGTATTCGGTGAAAATATGCTCCGCTCGCGAAAAAATACGATCATTTAATATTTTTTGCATGTAACACAAAACCCCTTCGCCCTGCATATTATGAAGTGCACGGATATTGAGGGGGAATGGCATTGAACGGCAAAAAAATTGTAATGTGCGGCGGTGATATGAGAAGCGTTTACATGGCAAAATTTTTCAAAGAATGCGGCTTTGACGTGAGCGCATGTTTTATCGATGGTGAAATATTAAAATCCGAAAAAATTCGCAAAACGGATTTAAACGGTGATTTTTCGGGCGCCGATGCGATTGTTTTCGGCTTGCCCTCAACAGCGGACGGTATGGTTTACGCTCCGTTTTCAAAGGGCGAGAAGTTTGCCGAAGTTTTGCGAAAATTTTCAAAAAACACTCTTGTTTGCGGGGCGCGGTTTAAAGATGCCGACATTGCATCGGCAAAAGGCTTTGAAGTTTTCGATTACAGCGAAGATGAAACTTTTAAACTCGAAAACGCCGTGTATACCGCCGAAGGAGCTCTTGAGGCGGTGATAAAAAATACCTCGCGCTCCCTTGGGGAAATGAGCGTTTTTATGGGCGGTTACGGAAGGATTGCCCGCGTGCTTTCGGGATATCTTAAAAACATGGGAAGCCGAGTTACCGTTTATGCAAGAAGAGCCGAGGTAAGGGAAGAGGCAAATATGAAAGGCTTTTTTACTGTCGAAAATGCGGAAAACCTCGGCGATTACGACGTGATAATAAATACGGTTCCCGCAAAAATATTAAAAAAAGATGTGCTTGCCGAAGTGAAAAAAGATGCTTTAATTGTCGATTTGTCCGCAAGGCCGGGGTATGTGAGCAAAGATGATTGTGAAAACTTAAACTTAAACCTCATATTTTTGCCGGGGCTCCCGTCTTTCTGTGCGCCGCGCTCCGCGGGAGAAGCCGCCGGGCGTGCGATTTTGAGAAAAATTACCCAAAAGACAGAAGGAGATGTGGTGTAAATGCGGCTCGACGATAAGAAAATAGGCTTTGCGGTGTGCGGCTCTTTCTGTACATTTTCAAAGGTTATGCCTCAATTTGAGGTGCTAAAATCCGCCGGAGCGGATGTTTTTCCTATAATGAGCGAAATGGCATATTCTACGGATACCCGCTTCGGAAAAAGTGAGGATTTCATAAAATATATTGAAAATGTCACCGGAAAAGAAATAATAAACACCGTAAAAAAAGCAGAACCCATAGGCCCAAAAGGCTACCTTGATGCCTTGATTATAGCACCTTGCACGGGAAATACGATTTCAAAAATAGCAAACGGCATTACCGACTCTTGCGTGTCAATGGCGGCAAAGGCAAATTTGAGAAATTCCCGCCCGCTTATTTTGGCGCTTTCCACAAACGATGCCATGGGCGCAAATGCGAAAAACATAGGCGTTCTCATGAATTTGAAAAACGTTTACTTTGTTCCTTTCGGTCAGGACGACTGCGAAAAGAAACCCGATTCCCTTGTTGCGGATATGGAAAAAATTCTTCCCGCTTTGGAATGTGCCCTTTCGGGCAAACAGCTTCAACCCATGATATTTGCGAAAAATTGAAAAAATCAGCTCTGCCGAAAATGGTAGGGCTGTTTTAATTTCGAATAGATATTGCATTTTAATGAATTTTGGTGTATTATGTATATAATGAAAATAAAATGGGGGAAGTATATGAATTACTTAGTGGTTGTAGACATGCAAAATGATTTTATATCGGGTTCTCTGGGAAGCGACGCGGCAAAAGCCATTGTGCCCGCCGTTGTGCAAAAGATTAAAAATTTTGACGGAAAAGTCATATTTACAAGAGATACCCATTTTGACGATTATTTAAACACTCAAGAGGGCAGAAAACTCCCGGTTAAGCATTGCGTAAAGGGTACGAGAGGACGCGAAATTTGCGACGAATTAAAGCCTTATGTCCAAACTATTGTAGATAAAGTAACATTCGGAAGTATTCGCCTATCCGAAATTATTCAAGAATGCGAAAATCCTGACAGAATAGAGCTTTGCGGCCTTTGCACGGATATATGCGTTATTTCGAATGCCTTTGTTTTAAAAGCGGCGTTTCCCGAGGCGATAATTTCGGTTGATGCAAAATGCTGCGCCGGCGTTACACTTGAAAGCCACAACACCGCGCTTGCGGCAATGAGAGCGGTTCAAATAGAAGTTGAGGTGTAAGAAATTGAAAAAGCTTTTGTACATAGATGCCTGCATGAGAGATGAGCTTTCGCGCACAAAAAAGATAGCCGAACCCATAATTGCGGTACTTAAAGAAAAATACGACGTTACAACCTATAACTTGAACGACATGAATTTGGAAGTTGTAAAAAAAGATTTGGTAAACAAAAGAAACAGCGGCATAATAGACCCCGAGGTTATGACATGGGCAAAAGAGGTGAGAGATGCCGACAGAATAGTAATCGCGGCACCATTTTGGGATATGTCAATCCCCGCGGCGCTCAAGTGCTTTTTGGAGCTTTGCTCCGTGCTTGATGTCACATTTAAGTCAAACAACAAGACCTGCTACGGCAATTGTAAAGCGAAAAAAATGCTTTTTATAACAACTCGCGGAATGAATATAGATACGGGCGACCCCTTAGACCAGGCAACCTCATACCTTAAAGCGCTCTCTTTTCTTTGGGGCGTAGGGCCTTTGCAGGTAGTTTCGGCGCAAAATACAGATTACGTGTCGGAGGATGAAATTGCTGAAAAAATAAATAATGCGGTAAAAATCGGCATTGATATTGCAAAGGATTTTTAGTAAGCATATTAAACGGAAATGACGGTGAAAAACATGAAAAGAAAATTTTCAAGTCTTTTTGCGGAAATTTTGGCACTTGTTGTGCTTGTTTCAAGTTTTGGGGTATATGCCTCAAACGAGAGCCGAAAAACTGTAAAAGTGGGATTTTTTGCCTTTGACGGATACCACATGATAGACAGAGAAGGCAACAAAAGCGGCTACGGTTATGACTTTATGAGAATGATTTCAAGATACTGGGATGTGGACTTTAAATACATAGGCTACGAAAGCAGTTGGGAAAGCATGACAGATATGCTCGAAAGCGGTCAGGTGGATTTGGTAACTTCTGCCCAGGCAACCTTTGAGCGCGCCGAAAAGTTCGCGTTTTCAAAGCCGATAGGAAAAAGCAGTGCCATACTCACCGTTAAAAGCACCAATACAGATATAATAGATTTCGACTATTCCACGTACAACAACATGAGAGTGGGGCTTTTGCGTGGCAACAGCCGAAACGTAGATTTTGAAGGATACGCCAAAGAAAACGGATTTTCGTATATCCCCGTGTATTTTGATTTGCACACGGATATGGAAGAGGCTTTGCAGGCGGGAGAAGTGGACGCGCTCCTTACAAGTTCTTTGAGAAAAACTTCGGAAGAGCGAGTTTTGGACTCCTTTGCCATTCACGATTTCTACGTAATGGTAAGAAAAAACGATACCGAACTTTTAAGCGAGATAAATTACGCAATAGATCAGCTAAATGCCACTGAGGGCGACTGGCAAAGCGAGCTTGAAAATAAATACTATACCCATTACGGCAACAAACAGATCTCTTTTACAAATAAGGAAATCGCTCTTATAAATCAATACAAAAACACGGGCAAAAAGCTCATAGTGTCGGCATGTCTTGATAAAAAGCCTTATGCATATTCGGAAAAAGGCAAGGCTAAGGGAATACTTTTTGACTATTTTGACCGCCTTGCCGATTATGTGGGCGTGGATTATGAAATTATCATACCTTCCGACAGAGAAGAGTATATGCAGTGGTGCGAAGAAGCGAAAATGGATATATCTTTGGACGGAAGATTTTTAAACGCAAAGCAAATTGAAGATAAAAAGCGCACAATTACCCCGGCGTATGCCGTTATGAGGCTTGCCGTAGTCACCAGACGAGATTTTGACGGAAACATAAAAAAACTTGCTGTGGCAAACGCCCAGGGCCCTTTTGGAATTGAAGGCGATTTTGCTCCCGATGCAAAAGAACTTGACGTTCCCGCAAGGGAAAAGGCAATGCAGGCGGTTCTTGACGGCAAAGCCGATGCAACCGTGGTGTACCTCTACACTGCCCAACAGTTTGTAAATCGTGACGAACGCGGCCTTTTAACATATACCATTCTCGGCGAACCAACCTACGATTATCACCTTGCCTTTACCACAAAAATAAGCCACGAATTTGCGGGTATTTTCACAAAAGCAATATATGCTATGCCCGACGGCCTTTTTGAAGAAATAGCCTCCCGATACACCAGCTATAAGGCGGAAAATGTAGATTTGGTTACCTGGATAAAAATTCACCCCTTGCAAGCATTTTCGGCTTGCGCGCTTGTGTTTTTGCTTTTGATTTTCGCCACACTTTACTACGAACGCCGAAAGCGAGCTTTTGAACTTCAAAAAGCGGCCGAAAAAGCCGCTAAGGCAAATATGGCAAAAAGCGAATTTTTGGCAAACGTTTCCCACGATATAAGAACACCCATGAACGCAATAGTGGGCATTTCAAACTTAATGGAAAAAGAAACCGATATTTCTGATAAACTTAAAGATTACATCGAAAAAATAAAAATTTCGTCTCAGCATTTGTTGGGCCTTATTACAGATGTTTTGGACATGAGCAAAATAGAGGCAAACGAGGTTGTGCTTTTAAAAGAGCCATTCGTGCTCTCGGAGCAGATTTGCCGCGTAAAAGATATTGTAAGCGCTCAAACATCGGAGCGCGGGCAAAAGCTCAGTGTTCACTGTAAAAGCGGCGTGCACGATGCCCTCGTGGGTGACAGCGCAAGACTTCATCTCAAAAAA
>CAZSIY010000102.1:0-5867 GCA_964606825.1 uncultured Oscillospiraceae bacterium
CGGCAGTACTTTCGTCGTCATCTCCGCAAACAAAGCCTATACGCCCCATGCCGGTGTCCAATTTAATATGGATTTTGGCATCTTTTCCTATTTCCAGAGCTGCTTTTGATATTTCTTCCGCCGTATCCGTTGAAGCAACGGTAAGGGAAATGTCATTTTCTATAAGTTTTTCGTACTCCTCTTTAAACACATTGCCGAGTATCAGTATAGGCAAAGCAAAGCCCGATTTTCTAAGCTGAAGCGCCTCATCCGACGTGGCAACGGCAAAAGCATCAGCACCGTTTTTAACGAGGGTTTCCGCTATGCTCTCCACTCCGTGGCCGTAGGCATCGGCTTTTATTACCGCCATTATTTTTGCGTTTTTTGAGGTTATTTTCCTTATTTGGCGCATGTTGTGAGCTATTGCGTCAAGGTTTATTTCTGCCCAAGCTCTCATCTATTTTCATTCCTTTGTAAATTTAAAAGATTTGTATACTATTTCCATGTAAATGCCGCCGTCACTGTTTAAAATTTCGGTTTTTAGCGGCAGGGCGGTTTCGTTGTCTATCCATAGTTTCTGCCTTGCGGCGTTTTTGTCTTTTCCCGCAAGCTCTGTTTCAAGCACGGTTGCGGCAAAATTTTTAAGTTTTGAAACGTTCATAAAGCTCTCTTCGCCGCCGTAATAATATTTAAAAAACGTGTTTACGAAAATCGGCATGTAGCTGTCTGCGCTTTTGCTTTTAAGCGCAACCCCGTCTTTTGTTATCACCGCCCACTCTCCGCTTACGGTAACGGATATATCGTCGTATGAAAGAGTGAGGGTTTCGGTGCTTTTTTCATACTTTATTTTGGCATTGTACACTCGATCGCCTTTGGCATGAACCGTAATGGCACAGCTTGCCTTGTAGCTTTTTATATCCGCAAAATTATCGCAAATACGCTCATGTATTGTATCTTCATATTTATCTTTTGTTTGGCAACTGCAAAAAATCAATGTGGAAATTAACGCAAGCACAATAGGCTTTTGCCAAGTCAAAAGCTTTACCTCCCCGAAGAAAATTTTAATGCATAAGGGATAAATTCAACAATGTCGCTCGGCGTGAGCGAATATTCTCCTTTTTCAAAAGATGCCATGTCCGCCGCAAGAGAGTGAATGTAAACGCCCACCTTTGCGGCATTTTCGGGCGAAAGACCCTGAGCGGCAAATGAAGCCACAGCTCCGCAAAGAACGTCGCCCGTGCCTCCGGTAGCCATACCGGGATTTCCGAGCACATTTGAAAAGCACTCGCCGCCGGGCATTGCCACAACTGTTTTGTGGGATTTAAGCACCAAAATAACGTTATATCTTTTTGCAAAATCCACGGCATGAGATTTTGGATTTTTTAAAATCTCGTCAATCGAAATGCCGCTAAGCCGCGAAAATTCGCCAACGTGAGGCGTAAGTATAAGGTTTGCCGAATGACTTAAAAGCGCGCTTTCGTTTTGGCTTATCGCGTTCAGCGCATCGGCATCGAGCACGGCATAGGTGTCGCTTTTTAATATTTCGTTTGTAATTTTTTCAATTTCCGCGCCTTTTCCCAAGCCGGGGCCCGCAAGAAGCGCATCGGAACTTTTAATGTTCGACAAAATCTCGGTAAGGGCGTTTTCGCTTATAACGCCGTTTTTATCGTCAAGCGGCTTTGTCATCACCTCGCGCAGAGAAATTTCAAATATTTCGTTAAGGCTTTTCGCACACCCCAAAGTAATAAGGCCCGCACCGCATTTAAGCGCCGCGGTGCACGCCAAAATCGCCGCTCCGGTAAGCCCCACGGAACCCGCAAGAGCGTAGAGCCGCCCGCATGTTCCTTTGTGGGCATTTTGCACGCGTTTAGGAAGAAGAGCGCGGATTTCATCTTCCGAAATTGTGTTATCTTCCAAAAAATCTGCCCTTTCAAGCGCTCTTTTGTAATACGAAAAATATTTTTCGGTTTCCGCCGAAACAACAGCCGCGGCGTAATCGCCATCGTGAGTAATACTCACATCAAAGCGGGAAAAACCGCTTTTTTTCGCCAGCTCAAGAGCACTGCCCGAAAGATTTATTCGCGGAGCCGAGCCGAAATGCGCTATTTCAATCTCAGAAAGCGGCGCGGAAAACACACCGCACTCACAGCATTTTAAAAATGCCTCTTTTGCGGCGAAAATCCCCGCGGCGGTTTGCGCCCGATTTTTCTTTGAGCGTATATACGCCGCCTCGTTTTGAGAAAAGATTTTTTCGGGCAACTCCTCGGACAATTTTTCAAATCTGCTGATTTTAGCGATATCTATGCCGTTTGACATGTTAATTCACCCTCTGTCAGTCTTTAAATGCGGTTCTCGGGTTTCTCTTTTGTATTTGCTCCACCATGTTTTCGGTAGGCTCGAAAATAAGCGCTTTGGGGCCTTTATCCGCATACACGGCAACATATTTTTTCACATTTTCTCTGCCGGAAGTAGCATCTATAACGGTTCTTCCCTCCAAAGACGGAAGGCGGCTGTCGCCCATGGGAGCCATTATAACAAGAGATTTTGAAGTAACGGAAGCTATTCTCACGCGCTTTCTGCGGTTCATGATTTTGTCAACGTCAACATCTCCCGCGGTTACGCAATATTCAAATTCCACATTTCTTGTACCGGCAAGATAATATGCAAAATACGCAACACCCGCCAGCAAGAAAACGATTATTGAAGACAGCGGGCGCAATACAAGCGACAAAAACAATAATATCATGCACAATACCACTGCTACCGAGATAACCAACGCTTTAAAAACTTTGTCTGAATTTGTTTCTTCTTTTTTTATGAGATATTCATAAAATCTATCCATTTGTAACTCTCCTTCTAATCCTTATAACGTTATTTTAACACAACGCGCGAAATTTTACAAGTTATTTATCCATTTAGTTATAAAATTGTTTGTAAATTTTGTTAAAAAACTGTGTACTGCTTATCCCGTGAGGACGGTTATATCGTTTTAAAACATAAAATCCCTCGCCGGGTGATATTTGATTTATTCCCTCCGTGCACGAAAAGAGTATTTCAAAACCGAGATTTTTTGCCACTTCGTAAGAGTCGGAGCTTATTGCACCGTAGGGATACACAAGGGCACAGGGATTTTCTCCGGTACAGCGACGTATTATGTCGTTTGCCTTTTGCAAATCCTCGGCGAGCATGTTTTTGTAGTTTTCGCTCGTCTCTCCCGCAATTTTTTCACAACCCATTCTGCTTTTTGTGTGATGCAGATTATACGTATGATTTCCGAACTCAACAAATCCCGAAGAATACATTTCGCGGATTTCTTCTTCGGTGATTATGGAATACGCTGGATTTTTTTCCTTGGTTACGCTGTAACTTTCAACCCAATAGCCGATTGGCGATATGAGCGCCGAAATATTGTACTTTTTAAGAAGCGGAAAAGCGTAGGTGTAGTTATTGTAGTTTCCGTCGTCAAAAGTTAAAAGAACTGCATTTTCTGGCAGATTTTTCTCGCCGTGCTTAAAGCGCGCAATATCGCCCACGCTCACAAAATTGCACCCAATATTCTTTAGATAAACAATGTCGCTTTCCAGTATTTTCGGCGTTACCACATATTTTCCGCATTTCGACTCGTCTTTCGAAAAACCGTGATACATTATCACCGTAAGCTCCGTTTTTGTCGGCTCGGTGTCAACGGGAGATGTTTTTTCGGAAATTACGCTTACGATAAAAACGAAAAACACAAGCGCGCACGCTAAAAGCCATGCTTTTTTTCTACGACTTGCGCTCATTTTTTAAGAGTTCATACCTTGCGGCGGCATACATGAAATTTTGCGAAAAAGAATTCATAAAATTCCAATACCCACACCACCCAAGGCATATTCGTCCGCAAGATTGAATTTTGCGCGTATGCTTCTCACATCTTCAAACCAAACAACGTGTTTTATTCCGTTTGAAAAATATTCAAAAAACGGAGCGGCCGCCTCGGTGTCAAACTCTATTCGAGCACCGTTTTCGGAAGCTATGAGCACGGCTGTTTCGTTGCTTACAGCCCTTGCCGCGGTTTTACCTTTTTCATAAGGCAAAGACCAATCGTAGGCATAGTTCGGAATACCCAGGAATATTTTTTTGCGTTCTATTTCTTTTACGGCATATTCCACCACTCGTCTCACCTGATTTACGGGTGCAACCGCCATGGGAGGGCCATAAGTATAGCCCCATTCATACGTCATCAAAAGCACGGTATCGGCATATTGTGAAAGAGCTTTGTAGTCGTGACCTTCATAGAGAGTTCCGCTCTGCTCCGACGACGTTTTAGGCGCAAGGTCCACGTTTACCGCAAATCCGTTTTTGTGCATTAAATTGCAAGCGTTTTTCACAAAATTTGTATATGCTTCCCTGTCTTTTGCGCCAACGTACTCAAAATCTATGTCAAGTCCGCGATATCCTCGCTGTTTCATGGTTTGAACCGTTTGTGCAAGCACGCGCTCTTGAAAACCTTCATCGTGAAAAAGTTTTAAAGCGCGTGAATTTGAGAAATTGCCGCTTTCGTCAATCGAACTTATCACCATAATCGGGTCTGCGCTGTATCTTAAACACAAATTTATGAGCGTTTCATCGTCGGGCGGAATGAGGCTTGCATTTTCTGAAAATCCGTAGCTGAATATCGCGCATTTTGTGGCATAAGGAAGGATATTTTTAATAGCTGGAATATTTACATTCGGGTACGCATACCCACTTAAAGGCATTATTTTATTGCCCTCACCCATGTATGAAATTACGATTTCTTCACCCGGATTTAAAGCCGATGAATTTATAAGGTTTGGATTTCTCTGGAGAATTTCGTCTTCTGTAACCGAATAATCTTTTGATACTGTATAAAGGCTCTCGCCGCTTCGAACCATATGAGTAATTTCGGGCACAAGTATAAGAAGCGCCTGCCCCACAACTAGATACGGCACGTTTTCAAGGCCGTTATCCGTAACTATTCGCTCGGCGCTGACACCGTATTGTCGGGCGATACTCCAAACGGTGTCGTTTTGTTTAACTGTATGGATATACATATTCCAGCTCCGTTCAAAAAAATTTTAAATAAAAGGCACTTTCCCGATTTTTGGAAAAATGCCTCTCTTTTGTTATTTAAAAAACGAGCACATATGTGTCGGTGCTTTGGTATTTGCCGAACTTCATGCCCACTTCGCTCAAATGACCGCAAAATTCAAAACCGAATTTTTCGTGAAGATGCACACTCACTTCATTTCCGCTTGTGATAACGGAAACAACGGTGTGTATTTCGGATGATTTTTTCGCAAAATCCAATATTTCTCTCATAAGTGAGATACCTATGCCGTGGCCACGAAAATAGGGATCCGTATACACGGAAAGTTCAACTGTTGCATTGTACGCCTCTTTGTCGCGATAAGGAGAAAGCGAAGCATAGCCTACCACTTCGCCGTTTTCTTCTGCCACAAAAATCGGGTGAATTTCCTTGGAATGTGCACCAAACCACTCGGCACGCTCCACCGTGGTTTTCGGGTGTATGTCAAAAGTCGCCACCCCGTTTAACACTTCGTAATTGTATATTTTTGTAATCGAGGGCAAATCCTCTAACGTTGCTTTTCTTATGTTTGCCATTTTGTTTCCTCTTTTAATTGGGATTGTTATGAGTTTATTGTATCACACAAATCCGATATTTTCAAGCGCTCAGCGCAATTTTGTACCCTTATATTTGTTTTTCGTTGCAATTCCGCCCCTTATGTGCCGCTCGGCTTTGTTTGTATCAAGAAGCAATTTTGCCTCTTTTGCAAGCGAGGGATTTATCGCGGCAAGGCGCTCGCTTATGTCTTTATGTACGGTCGGAGTTAAATTGATACTTTTCGGATAATCCTATCTCGGTC
>CAZSIY010000103.1:0-5828 GCA_964606825.1 uncultured Oscillospiraceae bacterium
CTCTTACGACGGCGCGCGCCAAACGGAGCTTAACCTTTTAAAAGACGTTTACGTAAAACCCACTCCCCAAAAAGAAGAAATAAAAGAGCATAAAAAAGTAAGCGCTGAAAATAGCGATTTTGAAGAAAAATTTTCAAAAAATTCGCCTTTTGAACTTGCCCCCCCGGAGGCTGAGGAGGAAGACACATCAAGATTTTATCTTCCCGAGCAAAACAGCGGAGTTTTGGTATTTAAAGAACCCGAAATTCCCCAAAATGCGCTAAAAGAGGAGCCGAAAGATGAAAAAGGAATTCCCGCTCCGCCCGTGCCTAAGGATGAAAAAGAAGAACCGCTCATGCTTAAAGAGGGCATAGATTTTACCTTCGTAGGGCAAATTTTCGGCACTTATATGATAATTCAAAAAGATAACGACGTTATGTTTATAGACCAGCACGCCGCGCACGAGAGAATTTATTTCGAGCGCCTTGTTGAGGAGTTTGAAAATTCGGGCGTAAATACCCAGTATATGCTAATGCCCGTTACAATGAATTTAACCCCCATAGAGCTTGATTGCGTTGTGCGCGAAAAAGATTTTTTTGAAAAATTGGGCTTTGAAACCGAGCCTTTCGGTGACAACAGCATAATAGTGCGCACCGCTCCCGACACCTTGGACGAACAGGAAATAAAAGATAGCATAAGCGATATAATATCCCTAAAATCGGATAACAGCAAAAATATAGAAAAACAGCTATGCGAAGATGCTTTGCATATTGTGGCGTGCAAGGCGGCGCTAAAGGGCAATCATGTTCTATCAAGAACCGAAATGATAGCTCTCAGCGAAAACGTTTTGTCGCTTGGAGATGGCATAAATACTTGCCCCCACGGAAGACCCATTATCGTAAAAATGAGCCGCTACAACTTTGAAAAACAGTTTAAAAGAATAGTTTAGGAGAGAAAAAATGTCAAATCGCCCGTTAGCGCTTATCGTCGGCCCCACTGGCGTGGGCAAAACGGCGTGTTCGGTAAAAGTAGCCAAAATTTTAAATACGCAAATAATCTCCGCCGACTCCATGCAAATTTACAAAGGGATGGATATAGGCACCGCCAAAGTTACGCCCAAAGAGGCAGACGGCGTGGTGCACCACATGGTAGATGTTGTGTCTCCCCTTGAAAATTACAGCGTGTGTGACTATATGAAAGAGGCGCGCGAGTGCGCAGAAAATATTCAAAACGGCGGCATGATACCACTTGTTGTGGGCGGCACCGGGCTCTATGCCGATGCCCTCATCGGAAAAATCGCCTTTGACGATAACGCTTCTTCCGACGAAAATTTTAGGCGCGAGATGAATGAACTCTATTTAAAAAAAGGAGCCGAATTTATACACGATGAACTTGAAAAAGTGGATAAAATAAGCGCCGATGCAATTCACCCGAACAACGTAAAGCGCGTTATAAGAGCACTGGAGTACTACCACGTTACGGGCGAAACCATATCTTCTCACAACGAGGCTACAAAGCATGCCGAACCTATGTATAAAACGGCTAAAATAGGCTTTTTAAGGAGACGTGAGAATTTATATGATAGAATTGATAAAAGAGTTGATATAATGCTTAAAGACGGCCTTTTGGAAGAAACTCGCCGCCTTTTGGACATGGGGTGTACAAGCGCGAGCACGTCCATGCAGGCTTTGGGATATCGCGAGGCCGCAAGCTATCTGTTAGGCGATATTTCCTACGACGAAATGAGCGAGCTTATAAAGCGAAATTCCCGCCGTTACGCCAAAAGACAGCTCACATGGTTTAAGCGCGACGAGGAAATAAATTGGATAAATCTCGACGAAATATGCGGCGATGCCCTTGCCGACATGTGCGTTGATATAATAAATAACATGCTTAAAAATTAAGGAGCGCAAAAATGAAAAAGTTTGTAAGATTTTTGCCGGCAGTTTTGATTTTACTTTTTGTTTTTGTAAATATTATAAGAGCCGTTTCTCCGGATTATAAAACGGAGATGGTTCAGCACGGCGATATGGAGCTTTCGTATTCGTTTAACGCCCTTGTTATAAGAAACGAAACCGTGGTTTCATCGGATTACAAAGGCGTGCTTGAGTCTATGGTTTCCGAAAACGAAATGGTGCCCAAAGGCAAGCTCGTGGCAAGTATTTACGACGAGGCAATAGATGAGAGCGTAAAGAAAAAGCTCATAAGCATAAACGAGAGAATTGCCGTAATAGAGGCCGCAGGCGCCAAAGACTCAAGTTACAGCGACAGTTACCGCACCGAGGCCGATATAAACCAAAAAATTTCCGATATGCGCTCGGCTGCCGAGGAGAAAAACGTTAAAAAGATCAGCGAGGCAAAAAACGAACTCGGTCTTTTAAACGACAAGCGCCTCTCCGGCGACGACGGCTCAAAAAGCGAAAATATTCTCGCATCACTTCGCGCGGAAAAGGAAAAGTGCGAAAACAGCCTGAGTAAGTCTAAAAAAGAGATATATTCTCCCGCTTCGGGTAATTTCAGCACCGCAATAGACGGCTTTGAGCAAATCGTCACCCCGGATATCGCTTCAAACCTCACCCCCGATGACCTTCAGGCGATATTCGACACCGAAATCACAAAAAAAGATATAAGAAAAAGCGGCATTGTTTGCAAAATAACCGACAGTTTGAATTGGTCGGTGGCAGTCAGCGCAACCGATAAAGAAATTTCAAACCTCAAAGAGGGCGACACCGTGTATCTTAGAAATTACAGCTCCTATACCGACGTACCCGCCACCATAAGCTATATTTCCGCTCCCAAAAACGGAAAATACGTCCTTTGCGCCACGTCCGACGTAAGTTGCGATTGGTCGGCAACCGAGAGATTTTTGAACATCGATTTCGTAAAGAAAAAATATTCGGGGTTGAAAGTTCCCACAGCCGCTCTCCGCGTAGTAGACGGCGAAACGGGCGTTTACACTGTTTCCGACGGATTGGTGAAATTTAAAAAGATAAATATTTTATATAAAGACGGAAAATACGCCATTGCCGAAGAAAACAATTCCGCCCTCGGCGGGCTTTTGCTCTACGACGAGGTAATAGTTTCCGACAGTAAAAAAATCAAAAGCGGCATGAGAATGTAGGTGATAAAATGAATGTAGACAAAAACCTTTCCGTAATACAAAAAAATATTGAAGATGCCTGCAAAAGGACGGGAAGAGACCCTAAGGATGTAACAATTCTCGCGGTTACCAAAACCGTTTCCCCCGAGGAAATAAACCGCGCAATTGAGCTCGGCGTTACAAATATCGGCGAAAACCGCGTTCAAGAGCTTCTTTCAAAGTACGATGCGGTAGACAGCCGCGCCGTTTGGCACCTTATAGGAAGCCTTCAAAAAAATAAGGTAAAATATATAGCAGACAAAGTTTCCATGATACATTCGGTGGAGAGCTACTCCCTTGCCGAAGAAATAAACCGCCGCTGTGAAAAAATAAGCAAAGTGATGGACGTGCTCATTGAGGTAAATGTTTCCGGCGAAGAAACCAAAAGTGGAATTTCACCCGAAGAAGTCGTAACTTTTGCCGAAAAAATAAGCAAATTTTCAAATATTCGCCTCCGCGGACTTATGACAATGGCACCACTTGGCGCAAATGATGATGTTTTGCACGAAATTTTTTCAAATTTGTATAAAATTTCTGTTGACATATCGGCAAAAAAATTAGATAATGTTACTATGGACTGTCTGTCTATGGGAATGAGCGGAGATTATGTAATCGCCGTTGAAGAAAATTCCACAATGGTTCGCATAGGCCGCGGACTTTTCAGATAGTTTGCTTTAAATTTGAAATATACTATTAATACATAGGAGGAAAATATCATGAGTGACCTTTTGAACAAGGTTATGAACTTCATGGGCATCGGCGATGCCTCGGAAGACGAAGAGGAATTTTTCGAAGAAAAACAAGAGGAGTTTTACGCGCCCGCACCAAAGGCAAAGTCAAACGACGTGTATTCTCCCCACAGCCACAACACCAAAAAAAGCAAGGTGGTAAATATCCATGCTACAACCCAGCTTAAAGTTGTTGTGCTCCAGCCCACCACATACAGCGATGCCACTGAAATCGCAGGGCACTTAAAATCAAAAAAACCCGTTGTGGTAAACCTTGAAAAGCTCGACAAAGAAACCGCGAGAAAAATAGTAGATTTTTTAAGCGGCGCCGTTTTCGCGCTTGACGGAAGCATGCAAAAAGTTTCAAACGGAATTTTGCTTTTGGTTCCCTATACCATGGGAATTATGGGCGACTTTTCCGATGAACTTAAAACCCAGGGTCTTTTCGACTTCTTTTAAACCATGGCAGACAGAAAACATATCCTTTTTGGCATAACGGAGCCGGACGATAAACTCTTTTTGTCCAAAATGTGCGACATTGCCGAAAGAAGCGAAGTTTCTTACAAAACCATGTTTTCCAAGTTTTTGGACCCTAAGCAGTCAATGATGGTTCGCGACAGGCTCTCAAAAGACTTTTCCGTGAATTTTTTCGGAGGTTATGAGGGCGCGGAAAGGCTTGTGGCGTCTTTCGGCGAAAATTTTGCCGAATATCCCATTGCCGCTCTTGAAATTTCACCCAAGAGCAAAAGGCGCCTTTCCCACAGAGATTACCTCGGCTCGCTCCTTGCCTTAGGCATAAAGCGCGAGCTTTTGGGCGATATTATCGTAGAAGATGAGAGCGCCACAGTGTTTGTAATGGCTGAAATTGCCGATTTTATAGCAATGAACCTAAAAAAAGCGGCCTCGGACACCGTAAGGATTAAAAGCAAAGATTTGGCTGATGTAACAGCATCGGAGAAAAATTTTAAAGAGCAAAACCTCACCGTTTCGTCCATGCGCGCAGATTGCGTGATAGGCGCGGCAACCTCGCTCTCCCGCGCAAAATGCGCCAAAGCAATAGAAGAGGGCATTTGCCGCATAAATTACGACGTTGTGAAAAGCTGTAATTTTCAAGTGAAAGACGGCGACATTCTCTCCGTAAAAGGCTTTGGCAAGATGGAGATTAAAACAAACGGCAGCGTCACCAAAAAAGGACGTATTCACATATTGGTGAAAAAATACATTTAGGGGGTAATATGTATGATAACACCGTTGGACATTCAAACAAAAACATTTAAAAAAGCATTAAACGGCTATGATAAAGCCGACGTAGATGCCTATATCGAGCTTATTTTGGCAGACTACGAAAAACTCTACACCATGTCTATCGAGTCTACCGACAAGATAAACACCTTGTCAAAACTTGTAGACAGCTATAAGGCAATGGAAGACAATATGAAAAATTCCATTATGGTTGCCCAACAGGCGGCGGAAGACGTTACCAAAAACGCCCGCGAAAAAGCCGAAATTACCGTAAACGAAGCAAATTTAAAGGCGCAGGCGATAATTGCCGAAGCTGAAAGCAAAATAAAAGACATGAGCTCAAAACTTTCCGAACTCAAAACCGCAATGGAGCTTTACAAAAGCCAGGCGGTGGGAATGTTAAATGCTCAAATAGATGTTGTAAAAAATTTTAAAACAGAGTAAAATAACCCCTTTGGGGATTTTGACATAAGGAGTTGCATACAGTGGAAGAATTGGATTACAGAGACACCCTAAACCTTCCCCAAACCGACTTTTCAATGAGGGCAAATCTCCCTCAAAAAGAGCCGGAAATGGTGAAGAAATGGGATGAAGAAAGGCTTTATTACAAGCTTATGGAAAAAAATGAGGGCAAACCCAAGTTTGTTCTTCACGACGGCCCTCCGTTCGCAAACGGAAATATTCACCTGGGTCACAGCTTAAATAAGATTTTAAAAGATATTATCGTAAGGTATAAAAAC
>CAZSIY010000104.1:0-5822 GCA_964606825.1 uncultured Oscillospiraceae bacterium
ATTTTAAAGTTATCTATTCTCCTTTCCACGGAACGGGAAACAAGCCTGTAAGAAAAATCCTTGACATGATAGGCTGTAAGAATGTTCGCGTGGTAAAAGAACAAGAGCTCCCCGATCCCGATTTCAGCACGGTAAAATCGCCCAATCCCGAGGATAAAGAAGGCTTTAACATTGCAATTGAAATGGCTAAAAAAGAGCCTGCGGACATTATTTTCGCAACAGACCCCGACGGTGACAGACTCGGCGTTATAATAAAAGACGCAAACGGCGATTACATGACACTAAACGGTAACCAAGTAGGTGTTCTTCTCTATGAATTTATCGTAAGAAACAAAAAGTTAAAGGGTACTTTGCCACAAAACGGAGCCGTAATAAAAACAATTGTTACTACGGCAATGGTTGAGCCGATAGCAAGGGATTATTCGCAAAAAGTGTACAATGTTCTTACGGGATTTAAGTTTATCGGCGAAAAGATAAAAGAATTTGAAAGCGGCATTTTGGATAACGAATATGTGTTCGGTTTTGAAGAGAGCTACGGATATCTTGCGGGAATCTATTGTCGCGATAAAGATGCCGTGGTTGCCGCAATGCTCGTTACAGAAATGGCGGCAGACTATAAAACAAAAGGCATGACTCTTTACGATGGCCTTTGTGAGCTTTACAAAAAGTACGGCTGTTTTGCTGAGGGATTAAAAACTCTTACCCTTGCGGGAATTGACGGTGCCGAGCAAATAAAGAGCATTATGGAAAAATTAAGAAAAAATCCCCCGTCGGAATTTGCAGGAATGAAAGTTTTAAGACTTTGGGATGTAGATAAGGGCACAATTACAGATATTGAAAACGGAGAAATTTCCGTTCTCAATTTGCCTAAGTCAAATGTTCTTAAATTTGAAATGGAAAATAATTGCTGGTTTGCGGCGCGTCCGTCGGGAACAGAGCCGAAAATCAAGTTCTATTTCGGCGTAAATGAGGCTGATATGGAGCTTTCAAAGCAAAAAATTTCAATTTGTGAAAAAGAATTGGAAAAAATAATTAAATAATGCTTGCATTTTTCAAAAAGTTGTGTTATAATAGGAAAGTCATAAATGAGATTTTGAGAAGTTGAGGTGAATATACATTATGAAACAGGGAATACATCCGGACTATAAGCCCACAGTTATTAAGTGTGCTTGCGGAGCTACATTTGAAACTAGTTCAACAAAAGAGAACATCAATGTAGAAATTTGCTCACAGTGCCACCCGTTCTATACCGGTAAGCAGAAACTGGTTGATACAGGCGGAAGAATTGATAAGTTCAAGAAAAAGTATGGCATGGACAAATAATAATCTTGTGCGTGTTTTTGCGTCACGAGGTTGGAACGGCTCGATGATTTTATTGCGCCTTCCTTTGTAATAAGATTATAAGGCCCCTTCGTGTCGAAGGGGTTTTTCCGTTGGTGAAATTTATTCTGAAAGGATTTTACGAATGAAAGTTAGAGAAGATATAAGAAATATTGCGATTATCGCTCATGTTGACCACGGTAAAACAACACTTGTCGACGGTATGTTAAAGCAGAGCGGTACATTCAGAGAAAATCAGCAGGTCGACGAGAGAGTGATGGACAACAATGACCTCGAAAAAGAAAGAGGCATCACCATACTTTCAAAAAGCACCTCGCTTCATTACAACGGTGTGAAAATCAATATCGTCGATACCCCCGGACATGCGGATTTCGGCGGTGAGGTAGAACGTGTTTTAAAAATGGTAGACGGCGTTCTCGTCTTGGTAGATGCATTTGAGGGTTGTATGCCTCAAACAAGATTTGTACTAAAAAAAGCGCTTTCGCTTAATTTAAAACCCATAATTGTGGTAAATAAAATAGACAGACCCAACGCGCGCCCCTATGAAGTAATAGATGACGTACTTGAGCTTTTCTTGGAGCTTGAAGCAACCGACGAACAGTTTAACTCCCCGGTAGTGTATGCTTCGGGAAGAGACGGCTATGCATCACTAGACCCCGAAAAGCGCGGTGAGGACTTAAAACCGCTTTTGGATATGATAATAGAGCAGATACCCGCTCCCGAAGGCGAGCCCGATGAACCGCTCCAGCTTTTGATTTCCAATATAGATTATGACGATTATGTAGGTTCAATGGCTGTGGGAAGAGTTGAAAGAGGAACCGCCAAAGTGGGTCAAAGCGCCATTATATGCAAAAAAGACGGCTCAACGGAAAATATTCGCCTTACAAAAATGTTCTCATACGAAGGCTTAAAGCGCGTTGAAACATCCGAGGCGAGCATAGGCGATATTATAATGGTTTCCGGCGTGGGCGACGTGAAAATTGGTGAAACGATATGCGCTCCTGAACATCCGGATCCGCTTCCGTTTATAGAAATAGATGAGCCTACAATTTCTATGACATTTTCGGTAAACGATTCTCCCTTTGCCGGAAGAGAGGGCGAATTTGTAACAAGCCGTCATTTGAGAGATAGGCTATTTAAAGAAATGATGACAAATGTAAGCCTTAAAGTTGAAGAAACCGACTCGGCAGACTCGTTTAAAGTTTCTGGTAGGGGAGAGCTCCACCTTTCAATTCTTATAGAAACAATGCGCAGGCAGGGGTTTGAGTTCCAGGTTTCAAGACCTGAGGTAATATATAAGCACGAAGACGGAAAGCTCCTTGAACCTATGGAACTACTTATGATAGATGTTCCCGAAGAGTACGTTGGCACTGTTATTCAAACTCTTGCTGAGAGAAAAGCGCAAATGCTCAACATGGTAAACGGCTCCGCAGGATTTACCCGCATAGAGTTTAATATACCGTCAAGAAGCCTCATTGGCTACCGTTCACAGCTTATGACCGATACAAGAGGAAACGGCGTTATGAACAGCGTTTTGAGCGGATACGAAGAATATAAAGGCGATATCCCAATGCGCCAGCGCGGCTCGCTTGTTGCTTTTGAAGAGGGTACTTCCATAACTTACGGCCTTTTTAATGCTCAGGAAAGAGGAACCTTGTTCATAGGTCCTGGCGTTGAAGTATATCAGGGAATGATTGTGGGCGAAAACTTAAGAACCGGCGATATAGATGTAAATGTTTGCAAGAAAAAGCACATTACAAACACGCGCGCATCGGGTTCCGATGACGCTTTGAGGCTTGTGCCACCGGTTGTAATGTCGCTCGAAAATTGCATAGAATTTTTGGCAGACGACGAGCTTTTGGAAATAACTCCCGAAAGTCTGAGATTGAGAAAGAAAATTCTCGATAAAACTCTCAGAGCAAAAAACAGAGCTCACGCAAAATAATTGCCGAGGAGGACGGCGCTATGATAGATTTCGAAAATTCGTGGAATGAAATTTTAAAAGATGAATTTTCAAAGGATTATTATATTGAACTTCGTGAATTTTTAAAGCAGGAATACAGCACCCAAGTTATTTACCCTCCCATGTATGATATATACAATGCTTTAAAATACACTGATTATAACGACACAAAAGTTGTAATCCTCGGTCAAGACCCTTATCACGGTGAGGGGGAAGCCCATGGACTTGCGTTTTCCGTAAGGGAGGGTATTCCCACTCCGCCGTCGCTTAAAAATATTTATAAGGAGCTCCATGACTCTCTCGGCTGTTATATTCCTAACAACGGATATTTGAAAAAGTGGGCAGACCAGGGAGTGCTTCTTTTAAATTCTTCACTTACAGTGAGAAAAGATATGGCAAATTCCCACAAAAACAAAGGCTGGGAAATATTTACCGATGCAGTGGTGAAAAAGCTTAATGTGAGGGAAAAACCCGTCATATTCATGCTTTGGGGAAACAACGCCAAAAGCAAAATTTTTCTCATAGATAATTCTCGCCACCATGTTCTCACTTCCGTTCATCCGAGTCCGCTTTCGGCAAGTCGCGGATTTTTCGGATGCGGACATTTTGCTACGGCAAACAAAATCCTCGAAGAAATGGGCGATAATCCGATCGACTGGCAAATTGAAAATATATGAGTGGTGCTGTGATTTTTTAGAGGTGATTGAATGAATAATGATAAATCTTTTCTCGGAACCGAACCAGTGGGAAAACTGCTTTTAAAGCTCGCAATTCCCACCGTAATCGCACAGCTTGTAAATATGCTCTATAATATTGTAGACAGAATTTACATAGGCCATATGCCCGAAAACGGAAGCCTTGCACTTACGGGAGTCGGAGTTTGCATGCCGATTATTCTTATGGTTTCCGCGTTTTCGTCTTTTGTGGCATCGGGCGGAGCACCCCGCGCTTCCATTTGCATGGGAAAAGGTGATTACGACGGTGCCGAAAAGATACTTGGTGGCTGTGTTTCACTGCAAGTGTTAATCTCGCTGGTTTTAACCGTGATTTTGCGAATTTTCGGCGAAAAATTTCTTCTTGCTTTCGGAGCAAGTAAAAACACCGTTTCTTACGCGGTTTCGTACTTGAATGTATATTCTCTCGGAACGATATTCGTTCAGCTTACGCTGGGCTTAAATTCGTTTATAACGGCGCAAGGAAGTGCGAAGGTCGGCATGATGACGGTACTCATAGGCGCCGCAGTAAACATTGTTTTGGATCCTGTTTTTATATTCGGATTCAAAATGGGAGTTGCCGGAGCAGCGCTTGCAACTGTGATTTCCCAGGCGCTTTCCTGCATTTGGGTTTTGTTTTTCCTTTGCGGAAAAAACACTGCGCTTAAAATCAAAATGGAAAATCTCATTTCGGGTTTAAAATATATTGCGCCTTGTCTTACGCTTGGACTTTCAACGTTTATTATGCAGTCCAGTGAGAGTGTGATTTCCGTGTGCTTTAATTCGTCGCTTTTGGAATACGGCGGCGACGTGGCAGTGGGCGCTATGACAATACTTTCAAGCGTAATGCAGTTTGCTATGCTTCCTCTTCAGGGAATGGCGCAAGGTGCGCAACCCGTTACAAGTTATAATTTCGGCGCGGGCAACGCCGAGCGCGTGAAAAAGAGCTTTAAAACACTGCTTACGGTAAGTCTGACATATTCATTTGTGCTTTGGATATCGATAATGGCGTTTCCGAAGGTGTATGCGAAAATGTTTACAAATAACGCAGAACTTGTGAATTTTTCCGAAAATGCGCTCAGAATTTATTGCGGAGCACTGTTTGTGTTCGGCATACAAATCGCTTGCCAAATGACGTTTATATCAATCGGCAATGCCGTTTGCTCAATAGCACTTGCTGTTTTGAGAAAATTCGTGCTTTTAATACCGTTTATATACATTTTGCCGAAATTTATGAGTAACAAAACGATTGCCGTGTACAGCGCGGAACCAGTGGCAGACGTTATTGCAGTTCTTTGCACGGCTCTGCTTTTTGCCGAAAAATTCAAAAAATCTTTGACTAAAATCAATCAAAGGATATAAAACACCGCTCGTGTGACGAATAGGGGGTATTTTGTCGCACGAGCAGTATTTTTATCCGACGTTGAGAGTTATACAAGGCGGCTCCAGGCCGTTTTCTCCCAGTATGTCATCTATTACATATTCGAGCATAAGTGGACTTATGCATCTGTCGGATAGCTTTTTTATAAGTGCTTCGGTTTTTCGGCGAGATGTGTATATGTCGTGTACACAGGCGCGTTCAAGAGTTTTTTCTCTGCCGTCTTCTTCATACTTTTTCTCTATTTCAATTCCGTATATAATTGCCGAAAAATTTGCATCGGGCACTTTTAACTCGCTTTGGAGTATGTAGTAATCGATATAAAACCCTTCAAAGAACGAACACTCAACATTTAAACTTATGTATTTTCTTCCGGCGTGAATTTTTTGCATATTTTACATCCTTTCAAAATTTGATAATTAAAAAT
>CAZSIY010000105.1:0-5763 GCA_964606825.1 uncultured Oscillospiraceae bacterium
TGCAAAGTATTTCTTCTGGAAGATCTATGCCATCCTTGGGCGAGTTTCTTTATATTGCCGATGTTTTCATTCATTTGGTTAAGATAGCTGAGATCAGGGTCGAGAAGCACATCGCCAAGTGCATTGATGTAGATTCGGTCGCCTATATACAAATACCATCCGTGCATATCAAAATCGTAGATGTGTTCAGTGAAAGGCTTTGAGAATCTGCCAAGATTGTTTTCGGCAGCTCTGCCTTCAAGGAGTATTTTGCCTTTGGGTAAAAAGCCTTTTTCCTTTTCTGAACTGTAATACGATAATTGACGGTATTCACTTAATGCTTTTGGATCGGCATCCGAGTGAAATTGGTCGGTACTGATAGTAAGTATACATTTGTCGGGCTTACTGCAAACAGCATAAAGACTGCTTAATGCATCAACAAATTCCTTTGAATACTCTCCGGCATTTGTTGCACAAAAAAAGGAAGCCACTTTAATGTCGCGCGACTTTACGAAATATGCAAGCCAGCGTATCGTATCGGGAGCCAGAGATGGCTCACCGCCGGTAATGCTGAGTTGTTCAATTTCGTATGTATGCTCAAGCAATTTCTGAATAGTATCGGTTGACATGGTTTCTTCCTGCTGTTCACCACGCATACAATGAGCACAATGCATATTGCATTTACGAGTAACCTCAAGCATAAGATTTTTAAACTTTATTTGCATGATTTCCTCCAATAAAAAAGACCGCACCTAAAATGCAGTCTAAGGGATTCAACCGACCTTTTTAATATGCTGGGAGTTTATCCGCTTGGATACGGCGCCCGGATACAATTCGGTCAGTGCTTCTTTAAGCAACGCAAGATATCGAGGGAAGGAACGTTTTGCGAAGCCGGGAGCTTCACAGTCGTCAGGAATAATTGCATAAACTGCAACATATCCGTCTGCATCCTCTACGATAATCTCTACGTGGCGGTTGTAGAGCAAAACAAAATAATCTTGTCCCAATCCGCAGGATTTCCAGTTGCAAAACTTGTTAAAGGTTTTCTCTTTGAACATAAGCCTTTTTGATACAGTATCCAGCAGTTTATCCCAACCTGCAGATATGTCGGTGCCATAGACAGCCGAACTATCTACATAAAAGCCGTCCGAGGCGGTTAGTTTATCGTGCTGAGGAGGTAACCAATATCCGCGTCCCATTAAGCAGCCCTCCTTTTAGTGTCCTTTACGGGCATCTTAAAGAGGTTTAACAGGTTTTTATATCCCTGTTTAGTGTCTTGGGACTCAAAGTGGATATCCGAGTGAACGGTTTCCTTTTTGCCGTTCGGGAGAGTTTCCACAATGTTTACGGTTTTAAGGGTACCTTTCTGTCCGCCGATGCGGCACTTGTGCTCATCATAAGAGATTACAAGATTGCGTACTTCCATAATGATTTAGTCCTTTCTTGAGAAGGTTTTAGGGGTTGATTTCTTCTTGCGTTTCTTCGTCATTTCTGCTCGCATATTAACCTGCTTGGATGAAAAAGTTACATACCGAGTGTTCATTTCACCTACGATCAAAAGGTTATACAAAAATCCGACCATTGCCGTAGCGGCGGTAAGATTTGCTGTAACCGATTGTGGTGCCGAGACGGTTCTTTCTGCGCAGGACAATTCTGAGGGGAATTTATCCTCCTCTTTAAGAATGTCTGGGTATAGAGAGCCTACGGGCTTGTAGGTGGTTTTGCCTTTTTGCCTCACACCGCATACAACTTGACCTGTATGTTCACCGTTTCCTGAGTCAATGTAGATTAAATCCTTTTGCTTGTTAAAAACACGATGGCACATCTGTCTGGATTTGTTGTTATCAACGCATCCAAGCAAAATTACCTTTTGTGTTTCGGGCACTCCGGAATTCGGTCTTGCATAAAAGTCGGGAGATGTCAATTTGAAAAGTTCTTCGTCGTTTTCGATAAAGTCCGGCTTGTACTCGCACTCAATACCAAAAGCAGCTGAATATCGTTCTGCTTGTACCTGAGCCTTGTTTCTGCCAATATCTTGTTCAACGAAATTCTGACGAATAAGGTTTTTCTCTTCAACTACATCGCCGTCGCATACAATAATTCTGACATTCCGGTGTGAAGCATAGCCTAAGCGGTATAGGTGCGGTATTACATATCCACCTGTTCCGCCTGCGCCGATCACAACGATTTTAACGGGAGCCGTACTTGAATATCTCATACTTTTGCCCCCATTCGCCAAAATCGAAACTGCGACTTTTGTTTTGGTGCGGGTAGTGATAAAACATCTTCGGGTTTAGGTAACTCGATTTTTTCATCCCAGATTTTCGGATGAGGAAAAGATGTGGACTTGATATCGAACACGTCTGCGGGTTCTACGGGAATAAACTTTCCGCCGCAACTTGCTCTTACCGTAATATCCGGTAATACCTTATCCAATCTGCCCATAACGGCATAAAGGCGTGTGGGCTTTTCATCTTCATCATCAATGTTTGAAAATTCTGCGGGCATTACGTTATGGGAATGAATATCCATTACATGAATCATATGCTCAGGATAATCTTCCTCCATAACCGAATTAACGCTTGTGTGGGTTAGTTTTTGTTTGGGTATCCGAACGGTGTACTTGTTACGCTTCGTATCGTAAAGGATATGAACCAGAGCCTCCAGGGTGTATCTTTCAGACAGTCCGGCAAAGAAATCCCAGATAAACAACAAAAGGTGCATCGGGATTTTGGGAACTGTCATTTGAAAACCCGGAATGACGTCGGGAAACTCAGGCAGATTGCCTGCCTGAGCTGTAAAGATCCCAACGGGTGTTTTTCGCATCTGATAGAGCCTCCCGTCCGAAGACGGGAGGAGGACAATAGCCTTATCACTTTTACGGGCATCCGCAAGGGTTGAGCAGAATTCCTTGTACGAAGACAACGGAATAACTTCGCCCTTGCTCTGTGCCTTGATACGCGGCTTAACGATACATTCGGGGTTCTTATCGGCATCGGTTTTACCTTTCTTGATACCGTCTAAGAACTTCTTGGATTTTTCGATTTCCGCCTTGATTTCATAAATCTTATCGGAGCCGGGATTGCTGATGGTTTTGCTTTCCTTACCATAGGTAACGGTCCACTCAACCTTTTTGCTCTCGGCTAACTCCGGAAAGTCGCTTTCGTACTTTTCGCGGAGATCCTCAAAGGTGAACTCACGGTCGGTAATCGGTTCTTTTGCCTTGCCATAGCTAAAAATAGCATCACGGGCTACGCAACTTTCTACCAAACGACTGTCGCTCTGTGCTTTTGCAGTGGCAAGAGCAGCAGCGAACAGGTCAGCCGCTTCGGCGATAGTTTGCTGTACCTGGGCTTCGGTAGGGGGATTTACGATGGGAGCAGGTGCAACGGTTGCCTGTGCTGCGGGTGCCTGAACTGCGGGCATTTGTGCCGCAATAGGTGTCTGTGCAACTGCCGCATCAAACAACGAGCCTTGAGGCGCTGCAGGAGTCGGTGCGAAATTCTGCACGGGAGGCTGTACCGTCTGTTGTGGCATCTGCGTAACCTGTGCTTGCGCTACGGGCTGTACTGCAGGTGCTGGGGCTTGTGCCGGGACATTTTGAACAACGGTCTGGGGTTGGGGTGCGGGTGCACCAAACGGGAAGTCTGCAAAAGAGTCGTTTCCGTTTTCCTCCATTTCCAAAAAGTCGTTCAGGTTGCTCATGTTTTCACTCATGATTTGGGGTCGTCCTTTCTGTTTTTTATTTGTAAAACAAAAAAAGACCGGCCCCATCTCCGAAGAGTTAGAGCCGGTCAATTCTTGTAATTACCGATTGGATTTGTTCAATTGTCGCTGCTTTTGGCAGAAAATAAAAAAGGCGGAATTATCCCGTTAGAGATAAATCCAACCTTGTTACATCAAACCTATGTTCCCGAAAGGGAACGAAAATCAAACCTAAGAACACTTATATTATACAAGTAAAACCCTGCTTTGTCAACACCTTAAATTCTTAGATTATTCAGAATAAAAATAAATCTTTCAAAACCGCCTCTAAAACTTGACAAGCCGAAATCCGCCGCATATAATGAACTTGTCCTTTTTAATTGGGGTGTCGCTAAGGGGTTGGCGGCGCCCCTTATACAAAAAATTGCTGTTCCAAAATTTGTATTTAAGAGGACTTGACAATTTGGAATTTTTACTGTATAATAAACATACAATAAAGATAGCAATATTGCTATCTGGGCTGGTCGAAAGACCCTGGTCCACCGAATGGCGGGGAATTTCCCCGCTTTTTCTTTTATAATTTTAGTGTCGAAAGGGGTGTTATTTTGTCTGAAAATATTCTAAGTGTTTTTATTGACGAATCTGGCGATTTCGGACCTTATGAACACCATGCACCTTATTACATAGTTTCTATGATTTTACACGAGCAATCTAAAGATATTAGCGAAAACATAGTTGCCTTGGATTCACATATTCACAATTTAGGTTATGATCAACATGTGATTCATGTCGGTCCCTTAATTCGCCGAGAGCAGAATTATCGCAATGAGCTAATGGAAGATAGAAAGAAACTGTTTAATGCTCTGTTTCACTTTGCAAGAAAAATACCTGTTTCATACATTTGTGCGAAAGTAAAGAAAAGTGAATGTGTCGATGTAGTCGATATAACCACTAAACTTTCAAAATCAATTTCACGGGTTTTAAGAGATCATTTAGAGTATTTTGAAAGTTTCGATAAAATCATTGTTTATTATGACAACGGACAAGTAGAACTTACAAAAATTCTTACCTCGTTATTTAATGCGCTTCTCAGCAATGTTGAATTCAGAAGAGTGAAACCTTCTGATTATAAACTTTTCCAGGTTGCTGATTTGGTTTGCTCCTTGGAATTATTGGTAGAAAAAGCGGCGACCTCTTCATTCTCAAATTCCGAACGTGAGTTTTTTCATTCCGAAAGAGATTTTAAGCGAGACAATTATAAGTATATATCGAAAAAGCATATATAAAAGGAAAAAACACCCCGCCTGTATCTATAACGGATGCAAGCAGGGTGTTTGGTTTTATGGACTTATGTGTTTTTCTTTAAGGATTACTTCTCTGTTTTCGTCAATGTGATAATACCAAATTGGTTTGTTCTTTACTTCCTTTTTAACGTCATATTTATGTCGTTTCAAACTTTCTTCGTTTGTAACAATATAACATTCGCCCTCAACAGTATAACTGCCATCGGGATTTTCCTCAATAAAGAAGAAACGCTCGTTGTTATTTCCATATAAAGGCGTCAACAGAAAGAAAAAATCGCCGCCGAATTTTTCATCGAAATCCTTTGCAAGATAATAGCCGGTATTGGTTATGTAGGATTTACGCTTCATTGAACCACTACCCATATTACCCCTCCTTGCTATTGCTTATCTCAACAGGAACCTGAAACCAACGATAATTTTTAATCGGCTGAAAGTTTTCATCAGTATCACAACAGTCAACAAGAACTATCGGAATGCCTGCAGATAACGCTGAGTGCACGTCTGCAAGATCATAACTGATAGATGGAATCTCGTATTCATCCAATATATCCTCAATCTGCCTTATAACAGGTTTTGAGGTGTGAATGATAAAGCATTCATTTGTCATAAGTTCCAGAAAGTTTTGTGGGCTGAATATGGTATTGCTTATAATACAGCCAACGTTACGATTTAATTCCTTTGAGATATCCTCGGCAAGAACATCGCACTTTTTAGAGAGCTTATGCCACTTGCCAAGAACAAAATAGGAATAAATAAGTCCTATGGCTAACAGTAT
>CAZSIY010000106.1:0-5685 GCA_964606825.1 uncultured Oscillospiraceae bacterium
ACACTTTCCAATGAGGAAAATCGCCCTATCGGAATATGGGGACAACGGCATTTGAGATACCTAAAAAGCACCACAAGGTTTTATATTACAATCTGCTCACAAGCGAAAAATTGAACGATTATCTTGCCGAAATCGACAAACAGGCTGAGGATATGTATTTTCGGTTGGTAAAAGAACTTGCCGAAAAGGAAAATGTAATCGAACAACTCAAATCAATCAACCAAATGGAATGGGTTGCTCGGATGAATAACACCAGTAGCAGAGCCATAGAAATCGTAAATCACGATATAATTTATAGTTAACCGAGAACGGCGGAAGGGAAATTAACACCTCTCTGTCGCCGTCTCTTTAATCATCATCTTCTTCATCGTTAGACCAACCGGCTATAATCTGATATGTTGCTAAAAAGAGAATAAGCAAAAACGACATATAGAATTACAAGAATAATAGATAAAACGATTTTAGTTATAAAACCAATCAAAGCACCTTTACCCGCCGACTTAGCTCGTTTTGGTTTCTTTCCTTCGTATACAAGAAAAAGGATTAAACCAACAATCGGAATAAAAAATCCCAAGATAGCAAATCCAAAACTTGAACTATCTCCAGAAACATCAGCATTGGGATTATTATCAATCCGTGCCCCGCAGTTATTACAATATGATGAAGTATCATCTACAGTCCTACCACAATTTTTACAATACATAATGACTTATC
The DNA here is from genome assembly GCA_964606825.1 of uncultured Oscillospiraceae bacterium. Classification (GTDB taxonomy): domain Bacteria; phylum Bacillota; class Clostridia; order UMGS1810; family UMGS1810; genus CAKSIN01. The sequence goes on from CAZSIY010000106.1 coordinate 715, forward strand.
CTCCATTTTTGCTACTGATAATACCCATTTTGCTGACAGATTTGATGAATTGTTTCAGCGAAAATAGACCTTGATTTTTTATTTTTATCTGTGTTTGTATTCTTTTTGTTTATGTAATTATCTCTGACTTGCTGCCACAGCTTATGCTTTTTAATCCACGCAATTTTAAAAGGCAGTTCATAATATCCTTTGGGTTGATATTCCCACGAATAACTGTGTTGTTCTTTGTTATAACGAATATATTGTTGCCGCCCATCGCTACATTAATACTTCGTTCTCGCACCTCGGCTATCCGAGAGGTTTTCGCTTATTTATGATATTCTTCGTTTGCGTTTATCTTAAAGGCGCGGTAAATTTGCTCGCAAAGTATCACGCGCATGAGCTGATGAGGAAAGGTAAACTCTGAAAAGCTTAGGTTAAAGTCGCTGCGCTTTTTCACCTCGTCGCTAAGGCCCAAAGAGCCGCCTATCACAAAATCGATCGTGCTTTTGCCCGAGAGCATTATGCCCGAAAGTTTTTTCGCAAATTCTTCCGATGACATTTGCCTTCCCTCAACGCAAAGAGCAATTACAAAATCCGAAGGTGATATTTTTTTGAGTATTGCCTCGCCCTCGGCGCAAATTACGCTTTCGCACTGCGCTTTTGAGGCGTTATCGGGAATTTTTTTGTCGGGAAGTTCCGTAATTTCCAAGGTGCAAAATCTTGAAAGTCGTTTTGAATACTCGCTTACGGCATCTTTTAAGTATTTTTCTTTAAGTTTTCCTGTACAAATTATTTTTATGTTCATTATCTTATCTCCGATTTTATTGATTGATACAAGTATAATACATTTTCGGAAATTTGTAAAGTCATACAAGGCGACTCATTGCAAAAGCTGTTTTTTTAACGTCGGCAAGAGTGTTAAAAGCGCCAAGGCTAAATCGTATTGTGCCGCTTTCGGAAGTTCCCAGGGATTTGTGAGCGTCGTAAGCGCAATGAAAACCCGCACGTGCGGCAATATTATACTTTTCGCTGAGTTGCGAGGCAAGAGAAACGCAATCCGCCCCGTTTACGCAAACCGACAAAACGCCTATTCTTTCGCGCCTTTTGTCGTAGCCGGCAAGGCTTATATTTTTTATAACCGACAAATCCTGCGCAAGAATGTCGGCAAGGCGATTTTCGCGGTAGTTTAGCTCTTTTATGCCAATTCTTTTTACAAAATCAATGCCGCATTTAAGCCCGACAATTCCGGGAACATTCAAAGTACCGCTTTCAAGCATATCGGGAAGTTCTAACGGCTGTTTAGCGCTTTTTGAACTGCTTCCGGTGCCGCCCTGCATTAAGGGCGTTGGCACGCAATTTCTTACACACAAAATCCCAGTCCCCATTGGGCCGTAAAGTCCTTTATGGCCCGGTGCGGCAAGCATATCGATGCCCGATTTTTGCATATCTATCTCTATTGCACCCATGCCCTGGGAAGCGTCTAAAAGAAACGGAATTGAACGCCTTTTCGCAACGCACGCCACATCTTCAAAAGGCTCTGCCGAGCCGCAAACGTTTGATGCCAGCGTACAAACAATGAGGCAGGTGTTGTCTTGTATGAGCTCTTCCACCGCCTCTTTCTTCACATATCCGAAGATATCCGCCGGGGCAACACTGTATGAAACGCCACAAGCATGCACGGGGCGCAAAACGCTGTTGTGCTCCATTGACGTGATAATTACATGACCGCCTTTTTTTACAGTGCCTTTTATAGCGATATTCAGGGCGTGCGTTGCATTTGACGTAAATATTACATTTTCGGGATTTTCGAGGTTTACCATGTCTGCTACCGCGCATCTGCACTTAAACACTTCCTCGGCGGCTTTAAGAGCCGCTTTGTGCCCGCCTCTCCCGGGGTTTGCGCCGAAGTATTTCATGCAACGGGTCATTTCCTTTAAAACCGCGGCGGGTTTGGGCCAAGTGGTGGCAGCGTTGTCGAGATATATCATGAAAACCTCTCCTTTTGCGGTTTGTCAAATTATTTTTTCGAGGCTTCCCGCTTTAAAGACCCCTTTTGACGACAAATCTGTGCTTTTCACCAAATTCCAAGCAGTGTGAAGATATTTTTCATTCATTTCGAGGCTGTATGAACACCCCGAAAGCGCAAGCGCCGCGGGCGTTTGAACAATTTTTGAATGAATGGCGTATTTTCTCTCCAAAATCTGTTTTATCCGCCCCGCGCTTGTAGATGAAGAAAACACAATCAGTACCTTTTCCATACTTTTTCCCCCTCAAAGCGCCGTAAAAATCTTGACGATTTTTACAGTATATATTATTCAAAAGTATGGGGAGAGGTTACCGAGGGGGGGACTTGTGCTGAAGTGTCAGAAACGAAAAGGGGGACAATCCTTTTAACTATTTTTAATGAAGCAAAGCTAAAAGCCACAAGTAACAGCCGCCCATCCGTCTTGTATTTGAACGTTGGTTATTTCCACATCCTCGCTTTCCATAGCGGCGCGAACGTCGGAGAGCCTCTCTTCTATAATTCCGGAGCAAATAAACACGCCCCCTGTTTTAATAAGCTTTTTAATGGTTGGCAAAAGCTCAATTATAACATCTGCCACAATGTTTGCCACAATCACGTCGTATTTTTTCTCGGAGATTTTTTCAAAGAGCTCGCCCTCTTTGGTGATATCTCCCGAATATACAAAATAATTTTCTTTTCCAACGCCGTTTCTCTCGGCGTTTTCGTAAGCAACGTGCACGCAGTTTTCGTCAATATCCGCGGCGGTTGCCTCTTTTGCACCCAGCATAAGCGCTATAATGGAAAGTATCCCGCTGCCGCAACCCGCATCTAAAAGCACGGTTGAGCCATTTACGTACTTTTCAAGTTCGCAAATACAAAGTTTGGTGCTGGTGTGGGTGCCTGTGCCGAAAGTCATGCCGGGATTTACAGTGAAAACAGTGCGCTCGGTGTCTTTGTCGTAGGGACACCACTCGGGTTGAATAAGAATTTTTTCGCCCACTTCGATGGGTTTGAAATACTGTTTCCAGTTGTTTGCCCAGTCCTCTTCATTAAGACCCGCGGTTTCCATTTCAAGTGAACCAAAGTTCACGTCATCTCTTCCTTTGAGCGACAAAAGAAGTGCCTTTACCTGTAAAATCACATCTGAGGCTTCGGAATTGTTTTCAACATAAAATTTTACCTTTGTTGCGCCTTGTTTTTCATTGTAGAGGTCGTCGTCCACGTAATCCCAATACTTTTTGTTGTTTTCCAAAAAGTCGTTGAATTCCGCGGCATCTTCGATTTCAAATCCGCTTATGCCCAGTTCCGATAAATATTCACATAAAATTTCTATGGCTTTTTCCTCGGTGAAAACCGTAACCTGTATCCATTCCATATCAATAAGCTCCTTTTTGTATTTAATATAATAACATTTTACAACATTTCGATTACAAATACAATAACAAACGTTTACATTTTTAAATTTTTGTTATAAAATATTAATGTTGGAGTGATAATATGAGAAAATTAACCTCACCTCTCGTTTTAAAACAAATACTCGGCGAAAATTCGTTTAAATTTTCAAAATCCCTCGGGCAGAATTTTTTAATAGACGAAAACGTCCTTTGCGAAATTGTGGGCGGCTCGGAGATTGACGAAAATTCTTGTGTGCTTGAAATAGGCCCCGGCTTCGGTACGCTTACTCAAAGCCTTTGCGAAAACGCCCAAAAGGTTGTTGCGGTGGAAATCGACAAAAGCGCAATCCCCGTTTTAAAAGAAAATACGAGCGATTTTAACAACCTTGTTGTTATAAACGATGACATAATGAAAATTGATATAAGCGAACTCATTGAGCGAGAATTTGGCGGCGAAAAGGTAAAAGTTTGCGCAAATTTGCCCTACTACATAACCTCGCCCATAATAACCTCGCTTTTAAATCCGGCACTTCCCATAACGGACATCACCGTGATGATACAAAAAGAAGTTGCCGAGCGAATTGCCGCAAAACCGGGTAGCAAAAGCTACGGCGCACTAAGCGTTACGGCATCGTATTATTCTGTACCCGAACTTTTAACTGAAGTTCCGCCCACATCTTTTATGCCGCCGCCCAAAGTTTCTTCGGCGGTAATAAGGCTGAGACTGCGCGAAAAGCCGCCTGTTGACGTAAAATCGGAAGAACTGTTTTTTAAAACCGTTCGCGCATCGTTCGCACTTAGGCGAAAAACACTTTTAAATTCAATTTCTTCAAGCGGAGAATTTTCTTTTTCAAAAGATGCGGTAAAAGCCGTTTTGGAAAAAGCGGGCATTGACCCGCAAAGGCGCGGCGAAACTCTCACACTTGAAGAATTTGCCGAAATTTCGGATGCTATATATCTAATGGGAGATGATTTAAAGTGATCGGAATTGTAGTTGAAGGCGGAGCAAGCAGAACATACTACTCTGTCGGCGTGATGGACTCTCTTATGAGGGCGGGTATATCGTTTGATTACATAGGCGGAGTTTCCGCGGGTATATCAAACGCGGTAAATTATGCCTCCGGACAAATGGGAAGATCACTTGAAATAGGCATGAAATTTGCCGTCAAAGAGGAATACTACGGTTTTAAGAACTTTTTAAACCGCGAAAATCGCAGTTTCTTCGGAGTTGACTATATTTTTAAGGAGATACCTCAAAAACTTCTTCCTTACGATTTTGACGCTTTGAGAAAATACGAGGGAATAATAGAGGCAACCGTTACAAACGTTGAAACGGGAAAAAGCGAGTATTTGCCCGTTTCGGCAGACGACAAAGGCTTTGACGCGCTCATAGCTTCGTGCTCACTGCCGGGCATGTTTCCCATAAAGGAAATTGACGGCAAAAAGTACCTCGACGGCGGTATTTCCGACGCGGTGCCTTACAAGCGCGCCTTTGAAAAAGGGTGCGACAAGGTGTTGGTGATTTTATCCCGCGAGAGAGAATATATTAAAAAAAGCGGCGGCGAAACCGATTTTGCAAGGCTTTTATAC
>CAZSIY010000107.1:0-5675 GCA_964606825.1 uncultured Oscillospiraceae bacterium
AGCATAGGAAAAAGATATCGCCGTCAAGACGAAATAGGCACACCGTGGTGCATCACTTACGATTTTGAAAGTGAAGAAACCGGCAACGTTACGGTTCGCGACCGCGATACCATGGAGCAGGTAACTCTTAAAATCGACGAAGTTATCCCCTACATCGAAGAAAGATTGGAATTTTAAGCGTTCACAAGGCGTTTACAAGACGTTCACAGCGTAGTCATAAACACGCACAAAACCACACATTTGCACAAAAAGCGAATGTGTGGTTTTCTTTTTTTTACGAAAGGCACAATTATCATTTTATACCTATTGACATAGAATGATTTTAGTGATAACATTGTCAACAGTTGATAACGTTAAATGTTTTATCGGAGGTGAGATTTTGGAAGCGGCAAACGAATACATACAGTTTATCTCTAAAGAGTTTATGTCAAAGAAATTAAATATTTCCGCAATATTGGAAGGCATGTCACCAATGGAGTATGGACTCGCCTGTTCGTTTTTGAAATATGAAAAAGATGAGGGAGAGCACGTTACGGTAAGTGTTTTGGCAAAAGAGATGGAAATATCCGTTTCTCAAGTTTCGAGAATGCTTAAAAACATGGAAGAACGCGGCCTCATTTCCCGCGTGACAGACGAAGCGTGCCGGCGAAACACCTTTGTTGTGATATCGGATAAAGGACGGGAACTTCATGAAAAAAATCGCAAGAATTTCTCTTATTTTGCAAAAAAAGTTCTCGAAAAATTTTCCCAAGACGAAATACAACATATGATGAACATGCAAAAACGATTTTTCGATGCGGTTCAAACGGAAATTTCAAAAATCAAAAACGAAAAAACATTACAGGAGGTATAAGTAAATGAAAAAATTTCTTTCTGTTTTGCTTTCGGCTCTTATCGCCATAGTGCCCTTTGCGGCTCTTGCAGACGAAACTTTGCCCGAAAATGAAACAAAAATTTATGCCCTAACCTTAAACGAGGCAATAGAAATGGCATATGAAAACAATCGCCAACTTGAAGCAAACGAATATGAGCAGTACGGCAACGAAATAAGCATAAAAAGTGCCGAGCGTGCGCAGTGGGATATACGGAAACTCCCGGTAAACGTTTCGTCAAATTTCGAAACCTATTGCATGAAAAACGGCTACTATACAGAGGCGGCAAAAATGGCGCTGAGGCTTTCACAGTCGGAATATGAAAAGATTAAAAGCTCTGTTGCCTACAACGTAACAGAAGCGTATTACAATCTTGTTCTTACAAAAAAATTGGTGAGCGCGGCTGAAAATTCCTACGACCTTGCCCTTGACAACAAGGCAGTAACCGATGCGCAGTTTACCTTGGGAATGATACCGCAGCTTGACTACCAAAACTCCGACTTGATGGTGGAAAAATGCAAAAACGCCCTCGACTCCTACAAATTAACCGAACAAATAGCCGAGGAGAACTTAAAAATTCTTTTAAATAAAGACGAAGAGAATTGCAAAATAGAACCCACCGACGAGATTGAGTGCGCACCCTTTACGTCAAACGTTGAAGAAGATGCAAAAAAAGCCATGGAAACCCGCTACGACGTAAATGCATTAAAAGAGCAAAGAGACCTCGCCGAAAAGTATTTTAATTTGGCATCTGTTTTAACTCAAAACAGCGCCACCTACAACACGGCTTACGCATCTTTTAACAAAGCGGACTACAACTACGCCCACTCTTCAAAGCTCATCGCGCTTTCCATAAGGCAGGCATACAATAAAATTTTAACATCAAACGCCGACATGGAAAATTTGCGCCTTACATACGAAATGAAACTTCGCGAATACGAGTCTGCAAAACTTAAATATGAACTGGGAATGATAACAAATCTTGAGCTTACAAGTTCCATAAACGATTTACATTCCGCCCAGGTTTCCTACGCAAATGCAAAATTAACATACAGACTTGCCGTGGAAAAATACGGCTACGAAATAACAATTGGTTTGTAATTTAACCGGAAAGGATGCAAAATATGAACAAAAAAGTATTATCTTTAACATTGGCGGCTCTTCTTGCCGTGTCTTTTGCCTCATGTGGCAATAAAAACGAAAAATCAGAGCAAAAAACAGCTACAAACGTTACTGTAAGCACGGCTGAAATATCGGACATTGAAAGCACCGTGAGCTACACGGGAGAAGTAAAAGCGGCATCTTCGGCATCGGTTTCTCCCAAGGCATCGGGCGAAATAAAGGCTGTTTATGCCGAAATCGGCGACTTTGTAAGTGCCGGAAGCGTGCTCATGCAAATAGACCAAACTCAGTACCGCCTTTCGTACAACCAGGCAAAAGCCGCATACGACAGCGCCGTTGCGGCATACAACAACGTTAAAAACGGAAGCAGTGCACAAACTAAAATTTCAATGAACCAAAGTTTGTCAAACGCGCAGTCGGCATACGACACCGCTCTTGACAACTACAACCGCCAAAAGTCGCTTTTTGACATAGGCGCAATAAGTCAAGTGGCGCTCGACGCGGCAAAAACATCTCTCGACAATGCATCGGTTGCCCTTGAAACCGCAAAAGCAAGCGCTGACCTCAACACAAGCGTTATAGAACCCCAATCTCAAGCAAGCGCAAAAGCGGCTGTTGACCAGGCAAAAGCGGCTCTCGACCTTGCAGTAAATTCACTTTCCAATTGCACCGTTAAAGCGCCCATTTCGGGATATATTTCCTCGAAAAACGCAAATGTGGGTCAAACTGCGGCACAGGGAATGGAAGTTTTCTCAATTAAAAATTCCGACTTTGTAGACGTTGAAATAAATGTTACCGAGGCTGTTGTGGGAAGTCTCAGCGTCGGCACTCCCGCAAAAATCACCATTAAATCGGCAAAAATTACCGATGCCGATGCCACAGTTTCCGTTTTGGGAGAAGCCAAAAATGATGCTACGGGTATGTACACTGTAAAGGTGAGCATGGACAACGCAAATTCAAAGATAAAATCCGGCATGATGGCTGATGTAAGGCTCGTTACGGATAAAGTGGAAGATGCTCTCGTCATTCCCGAAAATGCGGTTCTTAAAGACGGCGACACTTTGTACGTATATGTTGCAAACGGTAACAAAGCCGTAAAGAAAGAAATCGAAATCGGCGTTGATGACGGCAAAAACACCCAGGTTCTCTCGGGAATTTCAAATGGTGACAAAGTAATAGTTGACGGTAAAGAATATCTTTCGGACACAAACAGCGATATTAAAGTAGTGTCTGATTAATCCTACATTAGGAAAGGAAGATGACAGCATGAATTTAAGCAAAATATCGGTTAAACGTCCGGTTGCCGTTACGATGATTGTTTTGATTTTCGTTGTAATCGGATTATACTCCCTTAGCATGTTTTCAATAGATTTGATGCCAAAAATGGAACTTTCGATGGGGCTTGTGTACACGTCGTATCCAAACGTAGGCTCCGAAGAAGTTGAAAACCTCGTTACAAAAACAATTGAGGGCGCAGTAAGCTCCGTTTCGGGTGCAGAGGGAATGCAGAGCAGTTCCTCGGAAGGCGCAAGCATGGTTATGGTGGAATTTTCAGGAAAAACCGACATGGACAAAGCCATTCAAGACATGTCCGACAAGATTGACCTCGTAAAAGGCTACCTCCCCGATGGGGCAAACGACCCCATGGTTTTAAAACTCGACACGTCCATGATGCCCGCGGCAATGATGAGTGTGAGCTACGAGGGCATGGACCCCATTCAAACAAAGAAATTTGTAGAAGACAACGTTAAAAACAAGTTGGAAGCCGTTGACGGCGTTGCATCGGTAAACGTTACCGGCGCAAGTGACAGAATAATCGAAGTTGAAGTAAACCCCGAACAGCTTTTCGGCTATAACATAAGCATGTCTTCCATTGCTTCGGCAATTGCCGCGCAAAACTCAAACCTTCCCGCCGGAAGCGTTATGAGCCGCGACAAAAAGCTCTCGGCAAGAGCTGTGGGAAAATTCTCATCGGTTGACGACATAAACGAAATTCCCCTTGTTACCGCAACGGGGCAGATAGTTTACCTTCGCGACGTTGCCACCGTTACCGACACTTATGACGAAATTTCGACTCTCGCAAGGCTAAACGGCAAAGATGCAATATCGGTAAGCATTACCGCTGAGTCAGATGCAAATACGGTAGACGTGGTAGACGGCATCACCAAAGCCTTGAACGAGCTCAAAGAGCAAACCCCCAAATTTTCATACAATATGACAATGGAGCAGGCAAGCTACATAAAAGAGTCGGTTTCAAGCGTTGCAAACAGTGCCGTAAGCGGCGCCGTGCTTGCAATACTCATACTCCTTTTGTTCCTTGCAAACTTTAAAACATCTATGGTAATCGGTATTTCCATGCCGATATCGGTAATAACAACGTTTATAGGAATGTATTTTTCGGGAATGACATTAAACGTGGTTTCCCTCGGCGGTCTCGCGCTCGGCGTAGGTATGCTTGTGGATAACTCCGTAGTTGTGCTCGAAAACATTTTCAGGCGCAGAACGGAGCTCGGGGAAGATGCAGTAACGTCTTCAATAAAAGGTTCTTCCGAGGTTGTAGGCGCGGTTGTGGCATCGGTTCTTACCACATGTATTGTTTACGTTCCTATTATGTTTGTGGACAACATGATGTCTGTAATGTTTAAACAGCTTGCATTCAGCATTATTTTCTCGCAAATTGCATCTCTTGTTACAACCTTTCTCATTGTGCCCATGCTCACATCTAAAATAGAAAAGAATGAGCCAAACAAAAAACTCGGATTTATTTTAAATCCATTTGCGCGTTTCATGGACAAAATGTACGTTGTGTATGAGAAATCGCTTAGGTGGACACTTTCTCACAGGAAAATGTTTATGGGCTGTGTAATGAGCGCTTTTGTCCTTTCGCTGGTAGTTCTTTCAATGCTTGGCATGACACTTATGAACGACACCGACGAAGGAAGCATAAGCGTAAGCGTAGAGCTCCCCGTAGGAACCGAACTTGAAGATACTGACAAACTCACCAAAAATGTGGAAAAAATAATTTCCGAAAACAAAAGCGTAGACACCGTATTTACAAACGTAGGCTCAGGTTCCATGAGTATGCTCGGCCAGTCATCGGCAGACTCTTCAAGCATCACGGTTACGCTTAAAGACAAAAGAAAATACACCACCGATGAAGTCGCTCAGCAGCTTCGTGACGCGCTTTCAAACTTTGCCGGCGCGGAAATCACGGTAAGCTCGTCATCCTCAATGTCTATGTCTTCTTCGGGCATCGAATTCGAATTCACTTCAAATGACGATGAGGCGCTCGAAAAGTATGTTTTGCAGGCAGAAAAAGTTTTAAAAGACATAGACGGCGTTGTGGAAACTTCCACCTCCATATCCGATAAAAAGCCCGAAATTCAAATAAAGGTAGATCCGTCACGCGCGGCAAGATACGGCCTTTCAACAGCCGCCGCGGCAAACACCGTTAAAAGCGTTTTATCGGGAAGCACCGCAGGTACTTACACCGAAAACGGCATGGAGTACGATATTAAAATAGTGTACCCCGGCGGCTACGCCGACGATGCCGAAGATCTTAAAACTTTGAAAATTCAAGGCGCAACAGGTCAGTGGATTACCCTTTCGGACATTGCCGACATAAAGGAAAGCCAAGGATATACCACGCTTACAAGAGTTGACCAAAAGAGAGTTATCACC
>CAZSIY010000108.1:0-5650 GCA_964606825.1 uncultured Oscillospiraceae bacterium
CACCTCAACCGCCATGAGGAAAAGTCACGAAAATACGGGCACGAGCGGTGCCGTAAATTTCACGCTTAAAATTAAGCGGACAATACTTTTCTACCCTTTAATCTTCTGCGAGCCAAAACTTTTCTGCCGTTTCTGTCGCTCATTCTTGCTCTGAAGCCGTGAACTTTGCTTCTGTGTCTTACGTTCGGCTGATATGTTCTTTTCATTAACTCTACACCTCCTTACAACGGTACCTGTTTATACAAGGCGCCCGACACAAAAAGTGCCGCACCAAAACAGCATAATACATCGGCGCATGCCGACTTAAAATCATTATAATTATATACTATCCTATTTTATTTGTCAACTAAAATTTTAAAACCACTGAAAATAATTGCTTTTTTTACAAATAAAACACCGAAAATCCGCATTTTAATTATTAATTTACACTTGTTTTACGGAAAGTGATATTCTTTTTTTGGATATATCCACGCTCAAAATCTTTACTTTTACCACGTCGCCCACCTTTAAAACCTCGCTCGGGTGCTTAATGTATCTGTTTGCGATTTCGGAAATGTGCACAAGGCCGTCTTGATGAACGCCGATATCCACAAACGCGCCAAAATCTATTACGTTTCTAACGGTGCCGGTGAGTACATCGCCCTCGTGAATATTTTCGATTGAGAGAATTTCCGTTTTCAAAACCGGTTTTGGCATGTCGTCGCGCGGGTCGCGGTCGGGTTTTAAAAACGCGTCGGCAATATCGGAAAGAGTGGGCATACCTATGCCGTGAGATGCTAAAAATGCCGCTGTGTTCATCTTTTTCATCCTCGTCTTTAAATCACCCATGTTTTTGTTTTTAACGTCGTCTGCGCTGTATCCCGTCTCTTTTAAAAGGTCCGAAGCGGCGGCGTAGGACTCGGGGTGAACGCTTGTGGAGTCGAGAAAATCTTCAGCCTCGGGGATTTTTAAAAATCCCGCGCACTGCTCAAAGGCTTTGGGGCCCAATTTTTCAACCTTCAAAAGCTGTTTTCTCGAAGAAAATTTTCCGTTTTCGTCGCGATATTTTACAATATTTTTGGCAACAGTCTTGCTTATGCCCGCAACGTAGGAAAGAAGCGGCCAAGAGGCGGTGTTTAAATCAACTCCCACGTTGTTTACGCAACTTTCCACCACAAATCCCAGACTTTCGGAAAGATTTTTACGGTTCATGTCGTGTTGATACTGCCCCACACCTATTGACATGGGCTCTATTTTCACAAGTTCGGAGAGCGGGTCTTGCACGCGCCTTGCGATTGATGCGGCGCTCCTTTGCTCCACGGTAAAATCGGGAAATTCCTCGCTTGCAAGCTCCGAAGCGGAATAAACCGATGCGCCCGCCTCATTTGCGATGATATAGCTTACGGGCGCGGAAATTTCGTGTATCACTTCGGACACGAATTTTTCCGTTTCGCCCGAAGCGGTACCGTTTCCTATGGAAATTAAATCAACGCCGTATTCGGCAATGGTTTCTTTTAAAATTTTGCGGCTTTTTTCAATGTCGTGGTGCTCTAAGGTGCAAAATATTACTCCCGTTTTCAAAACCTTGCCCGTTTCGTCAACAACCGCCATTTTACAACCCGTGCGATAGCCCGGGTCGAGCCCGAGAACGGTTTTTCCCTTTATGGGCGGCTGCATGAGGAGCTGTTTTAAATTTTCGGCAAAGAGCTTTATTGCGCCCTCTTCCGCTCTTTCGGTAAGGAAAGTGCGCACTTCCCTTTCCACCGACGGCGCTATGAGGCGCGCGTAAGCATCGGACAAAGTGTTTTCTATGAGCTCTTCGTAAATTGATTTTTTTAAAATTTGCGATTTTAAATACTCTTCAACCGCGTCTTTATCTACGGATATTTCAACCTTCAAAAATCCCTCTTTTTCGCCGCGGTCAAGGGCGAGAACGCGGTGGTTGGCAAGCTGTTTTACGTTTTGCGAAAAATCGTAGTACATGCTGTACACGCTGTCTTCCTCTTTTGCGGCGGTACTTTTTAAAATTCCGCTGTTTTTCGTAAAGGAGCGAATGTACTTTCTGTAATCGGCATTGTCGGAAATTTCTTCGGCTATAATGTCACAAGCGCCGCCTATTGCATCTTCCGCCGTTAAAACGCCTTTTTCTTCATTAATGAATTCCGCGGCGATTAAAGCGGGGTCGCCGTGCTTTTCTCCCTGGAGATATATGCGCTGTGCAAGGGGCAAAAGGCCCTTTTCTTTGGCAACCGACGCGCGGGTTTTACGCTTTGGCCTGTACGGGCGGTAGATGTCTTCCAATTCTCTTAAAATCTCGGCGGCATCTATTTTTTCGCAAAGCTCGTCCGTCAGCTTTTCCTGTTGAGCTATAAGCTCTTTTATTTCCGATTTTCTATCCTCCAATGCGCGCAGGTACTTTAGCCTTTCGTCAAAGTTTCTCAGCACCGCATCGTCTAAAGAACCCGTAACTTCCTTTCTGTATCTTGCGATAAATGGTATTGTATTGCCCGCGTCTATGAGCTCCACGGTGCCTTTTACTTTATCTTCCTTTAAGTTAAACTCGTCACAAAGTTTTTTAAAAATATCCATTTTTCACTCTCCCAAAAGCAATTTTAATTCTTCGCTTGAAAGCTCTCGCACTTCGCCGCACTTTAAGTTGTCATCGAGGGCGATTTCGCCCATTTTTACGCGCTTTAAATACGTAACTTTATTACCTACCGCCTCAAACATTCTTTTTACCTGGTGATATTTTCCCTCGCGGATTGTGAGAAGGCACTCGGCACCGCCTAAAAAAACAATGTCTGCGCTCATGGTTTTGTAGCCGTCGTCAAGCGTTACGCCGTCTGCAAATATTTGCTCACAAGACAAATCTATCTCCTTTTCACATCTTACAAAATACTGCTTGTCTACATGATATTTGGGCGAGAGGAGCCTGTGGGTAAGGTCGCCGTCGTTTGTGAGAAGCAAAAGGCCCTCGGTGTCGATATCGAGCCTACCCACGGGAAAAACCTCGTAATGAGCAAATTCCGCCGGCACAAGGTCCGTTACCACAGGGAGGCGCTTGTCGAAAACCGCGCTCACGTATCCCGCGGGTTTATTCAGCATTAGGTATACAAACTCTTTGTAGCGCACGTTTTTTCCCGAAACGAAAACATCGGGTGAGTTTTTATCTACGGCAAAAGAGGGGCTTGTTATCACGCTCCCCGCCACGGTGATGCATTTTTTCCTTATTATATCTTTAATCTCGCGGCGGGTACCCACGCCGCTGTTTGCCAGAAATCTGTCTATTCTCATGCCATGTCCTCCAAATGAATTAATGTTATTTTATCATTACTTTGACACCTTTGTCAAATAAGAACAGTCGAATACAAAGCAAAATCCCGATTTTTCGCAATATTTTGTGCACAAACCACAAAAATTTTCACTTTTGAAAATCAGCAAAACCGCTCACTGTCTAAATTGGCATAGTTTTGAACAAAAAATTTTTCGGTGGTTGTGCAAAAATCCCAATTGATTTTTCGAAAATTTCGAATGTAACAATTTTGAAAAAATATTTTATGCAAAGTGTTATAATTTTTGATTTTAATTTTGTCAATTTAACTATTGGCACAATTTTTTAAATATGTTATAGTATATGGTATAAAGAACGATTGTGCAATGACACATACAGGAGGTAAAACAATGGCAAGCTTAAGCTTACAACACATTTATAAAAAATATCCGGGCGGCGTTACTGCCGTATCCGACTTCTGCCTTGACATCGCAGACAAGGAATTTATCGTATTGGTAGGACCTTCCGGTTGCGGTAAATCCACAACTCTCAGAATGATCGCAGGTCTTGAAGAGATTTCCGAGGGTGAACTCTACATCGGTGACGACCTCGTAAACGACGTTGCCCCCAAGGACAGAGATATTGCAATGGTTTTCCAGAACTACGCTCTGTATCCTCACATGACAGTATTTGATAACATGGCTTTCGGTCTTAAACTCAGAAAAATCCCGAAAGACGAAATTACAAGAAGAGTAAACGAGGCTGCTAAAATCCTCGACATCGATCACCTTCTCGACAGAAAGCCGAAGGCTCTCTCCGGCGGTCAGAGACAGCGTGTTGCTCTCGGTAGAGCTATCGTAAGAGAACCTAAGGTATTCCTTATGGACGAACCTCTTTCAAACCTCGATGCCAAACTTCGTGTTCAGATGAGAACAGAAATCGGCAAACTTCACCAGAGACTTCAAACAACATTTATATACGTTACCCACGACCAGACAGAAGCTATGACAATGGGTACAAGAATTATCGTTATGAAAGACGGTTTTGTTCAGCAGATCGACACACCGGCTACACTTTATAACGAGCCTGTAAACATGTTCGTTGCAGGATTTATCGGAAGTCCTCAGATGAACTTTACAGATTGCCAAATCGGCGAAGAAAACGGCGTTATCACACTTTCTTTCGATGGTGCTAAAATCGTTCTTCCCGAAGGCATCGGCGCTAAGGTTAAAGAAACCGGCTACGTTGGCAAAGAAGTTGTTCTCGGTATCAGACCTGAAGACCTTCACGACGAAGAAGCATTCCTTAATTCAAGCCCGGAGAGCATCGTAGACGCTCACGTTGAAATTACGGAAATGATGGGTGCCGAAACATATCTTTATATGAAGATAGGCGGAACTCAATACACAGCAAGAGTTAATCCGAGAAGTAAGGCTCAGCCCGACGACAACATCAAGATTGCTCTTGACCTTAATAAAATTCATCTTTTCGACAAAGAAACAGAAATGGCTATCATGAACTGATATTGGTTATTTTGTGGGAGGGTACTGCTCAGCAGTACCCTTTTTGTATAAAGAAAACAGCATCTACCGTGATAGATGCGGAAATCGACGGAAAAAGAACTCTTGTCACAAACAGGACGGACTTGAAAATCGAAAAAATATCCACAGTTTCATCGGAAAAAGTGGATATTTTTACGTGGTGATGTTTTTGAGGCAGACATGTAAATAATATTATTTTGGAAATAGAATTTTTTTATTTCCACCTCATCCGGGTTGCACCGCAAAGTTATTTTGAAAGGCTTCCCCTTAAGGGGAAGCTGTCACGAAGTGACTGATGAGGTGTTAATTAATTATTTTATACATTCTGACATTTCATTTTCTTAAGTTGACAGTATTTCTTGTGTAAAGGGAGCGCTGATTGCCGGTGACAATCGTTTAGTGCTTGACCGAGGTAAGAGCCGAGCCCCGGCGCCATTAGGCGACTGAAGGATTTCGTTTATAAAAAAATGAGAATTGCGCCGCCCTTTTCGTAAGTTGAGCCTTACGGCATCGGCAGTTCAATCCTCATTTAAAAATTTTATCACATATATAAAAGCCTCTCGCAAAGCTCTTTTTCTCTATCACTATTCATACTGTTTTCAAAAGTCACTCCGCTTTTATTTCCGAGCAAATTATTTTTTTCGAGCAAATCTTTAAGTCGTCTTGCGGTGCCTTCGCCGCCGTCGAAAATTTTAGCGTTCGGCACGAGTTTTTCAACGGTTTTGCCCGCAAAGGGGAAATGCGTACAGCCGAGAACAACGCAATCGGCATCAACGGCAGCAGCCGATGAAAATTTATCTTTCAAATACTCTTCAAGCTCTAAAGAGTCAGTTATTCCGCTTTCCACAAACTCCACGAG
>CAZSIY010000109.1:0-5641 GCA_964606825.1 uncultured Oscillospiraceae bacterium
GGAAAGCCAAGGATATACCACGCTTACAAGAGTTGACCAAAAGAGAGTTATCACCCTCAGCGCAAAACTTTTCGGCACAGACATGGGAAGTGCAAACAAAGCCTTTGACAAGGCGATGAAAGCCTACCCCGCTCCCGACGGAATAAGTCGAAATACAGGCGGCGAATATGAGGTAATGATGGATGCCATGAAGTCGCTCCTCACGGCAATACTTTTGGGTATTCTCCTCATGTACATGGTAATGGCGGCGCAGTTTGAGAGTCTTCTCGAACCGTTCATAATTCTTTTCACACTTCCTCTTGCAATGATAGGCGTTGTACTCTCTCTTGTAATAGCAAGAAGTCCACTTTCGGTTGTAAGCTGCATAGGTATTTTGATGCTTATGGGTATAGTTGTAAACAACGCGATTGTGCTTATAGACTTTGTTAAAACGTCTAAGACAGAAAGAAGCGACCTTTCGAGAACCGAAATTTTGGTTTACGCGGGAAAAACGAGAATGAGACCTGTACTTATGACATCGCTCACCTCTATCCTCGGATTTTTGCCTATGGCTGTTGCCGTAGGTTCAAGCGGTGCTCAAATGATGCAACCCCTTGCGGTGGTTCTTGTGGGCGGCCTTACCGTGGGAACGTTTTTAACACTTCTCGTAATACCTGTTGTTTATTCTATCTTCGATGACAAGAGAATAAAAAGACAAGAAAAACGAAATAAATAAAACTTGGGCGTTGCCTCAATAAGTGAATTTTCACTGAATTGAGGCAACGCCCTCAAATTTTAGTATGCAATTGTAGTCATAAGGGTCATATTAGGGTCGCTTACGTCCATTCGGCTATGCTGAACCACAACGGGAACATTGCTTTTTAAATAAATTGCATACGGTGTATTTCTCGGAATTTTCTCACCGTGTACATTTTCGATTTTATCAAGCCTTATGTTATTTGTTCTCATGCTTTCACACGTTGCCGAAATCCCCGTCATAGGCTCACAATTTTCAAAGCAAATCACAATTTCAATATTTGCCGTCTTTGGGGAAAGATTTAAAACGCAAATTGCCTCATGGCTTACATATTCGCCGCTTTCGGTATCGCTTATGAAACCGTCGGCTATTACCCAATATTTTTTGCCTATCATGATATCCCTCCGTTATATTGAACGACAGGTAAATTCTTCATTTGAAAATTTGAAAAACTCTGCATTTTCCAAATTTTCGCACTCGAAATTCTCAGTTACAATTTCGCCTTTCTCGCTCCAGCTCTCGATAAGACAAGTACCGGCGAAATTCTTTATTTTCACATTTTCAAAAGAAAGTTTTCCAAAATCAGCTGTTTTCATAAAACATTCTTTCTCAAAACATTTTCTCACCGAATAGTCAAAATCTTTGAAAGTCATTTCGAATTTTCCACTGCCGTAGGCACATATTCCGCCGGAAATATCTTCGGCGGTTATATTTTCAAAATGAATGTCGATAGGCGAATTGCCTCTCTGCCAAGCCTCATTTCCCGAAAGATTCAGGTAAAAAAACTCGTCTGCACCGCTCACTTTGCAATTTTTCACCACAATATTCCCCTGCTCTTTTAAAGCCGGAAGGTCGTCGGTTACAAAATATGTAAAAAAGCATAGCATATTGTGCCTACCTTTTTCCGTAATTTCGGGGCCGTAAAGGCGATCTTCCATGGAAATCGTAAGTCGCATGGGATATATGCACGGACCTTTTGCAACGCAATCTTCAATCAAAACATTTGCTCCGCCAAAGCGAAAAGCACTGCACGCCGAGCTTAAATAGCAATTTTTCACATGGACGTTGAGATTTCCAAAACCGGCAATGCAATCGTCACCAGTAACTAGCGTGCAATCCTCTATTGAAACGTCTTTGCAACAGCGAACGTGGAGTGCATCATGCCCGGCATCTACTTTTAAGCCTTTAAAAACAACATTTTCCGACTGAAAAATCGCATGTGCCCAGTTGCCGCTTCTTAAAACGCTGTAACCTTCAAAACGAACATTTTTGCAGTGGTGCATATTTATGGCGTGAGGGCCTCTGTAAAATTCTTCACCCTCGGGGTCATAAACATTTCTTCCGTCTATCATAGAGCCTTTTTCACCTATTACAGCGATATTTTCGGCAAATGCGGCGCGAATTATTCCGTAGTTCCAATAACTGCCAACAGAATACAAATGCGCCTTGTATTTTCCTTGAATTATTCTCCACTGCCACGGATTCATCCAGCGCAGACGGATGTTTTCATCTTTCGGAAGAGGCTCGATAGCATCTTCGTTAATATGAAAATAGCTTTTGGGGTTAAGGCAACCCAAAATTGCCGCATTTTCCAAAAGGTGCAATGTTACGTTACTTCTAAGCCTTATATCGCCCACAACAAAACTTCCCTCGGGAACGCAAACCTCTCCGCCGCCTTTTTCAAAGCAATAGTCTATCGCCTTTTGAAAGCACTCCGTTTGCTACACCTCAACATAGGGCACAGCTCCGAAATCCGTTACGGAAACCGTCAAATTTTTCATACGAACTCCTCCGATGTTATTTATAAATTACGAACATATGCGCAAGGCACCATGATGTAAACACAAACATTTTCGAATACTCGGTTTCCGACTGCTCGTGGGTTATTATATCATATATGGTTCCAACCGTTATTTCGTCGTACTTACTGTTTGGCGTAAGCGGGCAGATATACACTGCCGAGTCGGACTTTGTAAATTGATTTATGTCCGGGTCTATATTTTGACCTTCCATGGTTTTTTCGGGCTGAATATACAAAGCGTTTCCATCACGCTTTAAAACAGAGGCAAATATCGACTGATTTTCCAAGTTGAAATCGCCTATTTCTTCATTTTTGCGCGACTCCATTCTCGCTGTGGCGCTGGTGTACATCGGCTGGCCGTTTTCAACACGCGCCAAAACATTTGCCACCTTTATTTTATCACCGTTAAATGCGTTCGCATTTACTCTTATAATATCTCCGCGTCTTATTGTGCAAAGCTCGTTTTCGTCTCGGTCGGTAGGGAATTTTTTGTCTTTGTCGGCGATGAGCTTATACTCTTTGCCGTTTTTAAACACTTTTGCTGGGAATGAACTTGTAACGATCGGCTCGAAAGGTTTTTCAACATGCTTTTGAATTTTAAGGTTGTCTATTGCGAAAGTTGCAGCGACATCTACCGCATCTATTCTGAGAAAATCGCCGTTTTGCAATTTACGGGTTCCGTTGTATGCTGTGGCGCTTCCATTGCGTGTGAGATAGGTTTTGCTGCCGTTGGCATTATCGACATATACACTTATTTTACCTGTAAGATCGAAAAAATCGAAAGAGATGTCATAATCATCTGCGTTATTTTCAGGAACCGGAACATATATATGCATGTGATTATCTTTTGCCATTCTCGCGTGCAATTTTCCGTCATCCATAAAAAGTTCGTTTTCTGTGGGAATACCTGTTGATAATCCATTACGTTCGACATCATAGTTATACCAACCAACACCCCACACGGAACCGCCCTCTTCGCCTCTTAAAAATGTATGGCCGAAACCGTCATATTTATAAAGTGTGCCAGATATATTGTTTTGAAAATTAACCGTCACCGCTTCTTCGGAAGAGAAAGTGTAATTCAGCAAAACACCGTCGTCCGCAAATGAAATAATCGGGAAAATCCCGATTAACATTACTACCGCTATCAACGCGGAAGTAAACCTACACAAATACTTTCTTGCTTTCATAATTTTACCCTCCTGGTTTTTTTATTTCCGCCCAAAACGGGGGAATAGCTTACTTTAATTATAAATTGAGCATGTGTGGCTTTCAACTGAAAATAATTGCACACAATATGTATATTTTCGCACCTCATAAAAGCGCTTTACAGGCGCCTTGGCGACACGATAAGAACTTTCACGCACAAAAAAACCGCCACATGCATATTTTTGCATGTGACAGTTGTTTTTAATGTTATATATATTTATTCATATGGGCGATATCGTAAAATCCACACATCTGCGCAACCGCGGTACGGCAGTATTTACGCGTTGCCACGAGATTGCGCGCTTTCTCCACTCTACAATTTAAGGCGTATTTCATGGGCGACACTCCGAGAACCGCTTTGAAATGCCTATTGAGAGTTGCCGAAGACATATGAGAAAATTTGCTCAGTTCCTCCACGGTAAGCCTGTTTTCAAGGTTATTTCTTATATACTCCGCGGTATCGAGGATATCTTTTTCGCTGTAATCCAAACCGCGGATTTTCTCGCAAAGGCGGCATACAAACGCCAGGGCGAGTGCATTTAAGTGGACAAATCTACCCTCTTTTTGCATATTTTCCATTCGTTCAAGCTCATCTTTAAACGTGCAAAGAAGATGCGCACCGGCGTTTAAATTAAAATTTTTACCCGATGCACGCCTTATTTGAGGTTCTATGTTAAAAAGCAAGTCAAAACCGTCTATTTCGGATATTTCTTCTGAGTATCTTTCAAAAAATTCATTTTTTATGAGAACATGGTAGATATTAAGCTCTCCCTCGGGATAATAGCCGTGCTTTACAGATGGCGGAATTACGAAGACATCGCCCACCGAGGTATCGAGCACGGTATCTTCAATATAGTGCCTGCCTTTTCCCACGGTTATTATATTTATTTCGTAAAATTGATGCGAATGCATTTTATACTTGTAGTTTTTGTGCAAGTAAGTGTGGACGTAGTTAAACTTTCCTTGAAAATACTCTTCTTCAGAAAAGTAATGCCTTTTTTCCTCGCTTAGCCTGTCTGGGTACATAGCAATCACCTTTTGATTATATTTTACTTATTTTAGAGTGTTTTTTACTATTATTATATCACAAATGTGATACAATGTAAACATAAATATTAATGTTGGGAGAGATACTCATGTTTAAACTGAACAAAGATACATATTTTGACAAAATGCACGCATGCTGGATAGGAAAAAACATCGGTGGAACCCTCGGCGCGCCATATGAGGGAACGCGCGAGTTTTTAAACGTTGAAGGCTTTGAGAGCACCATAAACGAACCTTTGCCGAACGACGACCTCGACCTGCAACTCGTGTGGCTTAAAGCGCTTGAAGACACGGGCGCGGCAAATTTCAATTCAAACACTTTGACGGACTATTGGCTCGACTACATAACGCCTTCGTGGAACGAATACGGGATATGCAAAGAAAACCTACGTCTTGGACTTTTGCCGCCGATGAGCGGTGAATTCGACAACGAAAAATGGAAGCACTCAAACGGTGCTTGGATAAGAAGTGAAATTTGGGCATCGCTTGCCCCCGGTCTACCCGACGTTGCCATAAAATATGCTGCATACGATGCAATGGTGGACCACGGCATGGGAGAAGGGCTTATTGCCGAAATATTTGTGGCGGCTCTTCAAAGCCTCGCCTACATTCAAAGCGATATTGCCACTCTCATAGACACAGCGCTTACAAAAATTCCGTCGAACTCCAAAACAGCGCAAACGGTGAACTTGGTAAAAGAATGTTATAAAAATAAAATTGACTACAAAAAAACTCGAAACAAAATAATCGAATTAAATTCCGAACTCGGATTTTTCCAGGCGCCGTCAAACATAGGTTACGTAACAATAGGCTTGCTCTACGGCGAGGGAGATTTTAAAAAATCGCTC
>CAZSIY010000110.1:0-5641 GCA_964606825.1 uncultured Oscillospiraceae bacterium
ACAGGGTTACGTAACAATAGGCTTGCTCTACGGCGAGGGAGATTTTAAAAAATCGCTCATTTACGCTGCAAACTGCGGCGATGACACCGATTGCACAGCGGGCACCGTTGGCGCAACTCTCGGCATTATAGGCGGAACAGATGCCATAGATGACGAACTTAAAAGAAACATCGGCGACAAGATAGTTACAATGTCTGTTTGCGGAACTTACCTTTGGATGATGCCCAAAACATGCACCGAGTTTGTCGAGCGCATAACGCGTCTCGTACCATCGGTTATGGAAAACGAGGGGGGTGAATTTGATTTCACGGGCGATGAAACCGAATTTTCGGACTGCGAAAAAGGAAAATTCAATGTACCTTGCGTTGCCGAGGTTTTAAACCGCACCCCATATTCCTACGACATAACTAATTACCGACCGTTCTATACAAGGGTAGAACTTGACAAATCGCCCAAAATTCACCCTTGTGAGAGCCGAAAAGTAACGCTTACCATAACAACCAATCCGGGAATAATAGAACAGCGAAAACTGCAAATTCGCCTTATTCTACCGAGCGGCTGGAGAGCGGAAAACTATGAGAAAAACATATTGCTCCAATACCCCCAGCTTCAATACGAAATAACCGGTTCGGCCAAAACAACGTTTACCGTAACCGCGGGCGAAAATGTTGAGAGCGTAAATCACATTTACGCCGAAATCACCGGCAGCAGCATAGCCGCTCCTGTGATTGTGCCGATTACTTTTGTGGGCTGAAGATGAGATATAAATAAGATTATTTTGAAAAACAAGCGAAAACGCGACTTTAAGCGCCACACACGAGAATATGTTCTTTCTGCGAAAGAACCAAAGGCAGTAGGAGTGCTACACAAGCGCACTCTTTAGCGTAAGCGAAACGGTGGGATGGAAATAAATAAAACCAATAATTCAAAATTAACGGTAATGCAAAATCTTTAGTATTATTTTTTAAAAACATTACCTATGAATGCCAATAAACAAAAAGTAATCGTTAATTATATTAACACCTCATCAGTCACTTCGTGACATCTTCCCCTCAAGGGGAAGCCTTCATGGCGAAGCCAAATCGTTAAAGAAATATCATTTAAGACGTAATTAAAAATGAAATCGCTATCGCTGATGAATAATGAATAATTAATTATTCATTTTTAGTCAGTGGCGCATTGACTAAATCGTTCACTGATTTTAAAGTTTGAAATATGAGTAACAACCCACCTTCCCCCTTGAGGGGAAGGTGGGTTGCGTAGCAACTCGGAAGGAGCGGAGATTAAAAAATTCTTATCCCCTCCGTCAGCTAACGCTGACTGAAGGATTGCACATCTCACTCATTCCGATATCCTCACCAAAGAGCAAAAGCTCCTCGTATTACACGGGGAGCTTCCTATTTAATAAAAACACCTATTTAAAATTTTGCTACCGGAAATGCACATTATCTTCCTACTTCCACAATGGTCACGCCGCTATCGCCCTCGCCGAAAACACCGAGGCGGTAGCTTTTTACATACGGCAAACTTTTAAGATAAGAATGTATGCCTTTTCTGAGCATTCCCGTGCCCTTGCCGTGAATTATTCGCACCTGACCCACGGAAGAGAGCAGGGCATCGTCCAAAAATTTATCTATGAGGAGCACTGCGCTGTCCACGGTTTCTCCCCTCACATCTATCTCGGGAGAAAGGTTCATGGTTTTTGAAATCGAAGTTTGCTCACGTCTTACTTTTTTCTCTTGTTTAGGAGCTTCTATCGCTTTTACATCTTTTATATTTGTTTTTATTTTCATTATGCCCACTTTCACGGTGAGATTTCCATTTGAGTCGGGAAGTGAGCACACAACGCCTTTTTGCTTCATGGTAACAATTTCCACGTCGTCGCCGCATTTTACATTTTTCGGCGGGTTGTAGCTCTCACGCGGTTTAAACATTGAGTCGGTGAGTTTTGCGCTGTTGTCTTCCGCTTTTTTCTTGATTTTTTTGCGAACGCGCTCCACTTCCGCGCGCGCTTTTGCGCTGTCGGCAATAAGCCGAGCTTTTTCCATTTCGGCGGCGGCTTCGTCGCTGTCACGCTTTGCGCGCTCCAAAATCTCTTTTGCTTGAGCGCGGGCACGTTCGATAATTTTGTCTGTTTTTTCGCGGAGCTGTCTGTTTTTGTCGGCGGTATCATTTTTGAGCGACTCGATTTCCGCCCTGTATTTTTCGGCAAGCTCTCTATCGGCAACCGCTTCGCGGCGCGTTTTTTCAAGCTCTGTCAAAATATCTTCAAACTTCAAATTTTCGCCCGTTATATAGGTTTTTGCCTGCTCTATTATAAAATCATCAAGGCCGAGTCTTTTTGAAATGGCAAAGGCGTTACTTTTTCCGGGAACGCCGATTAGCAATTTATACGTAGGCCTTAAGGTTTCCACGTCAAATTCGCACGATGCATTTTCCACGCGCTCCGTAGAAAGTGCGTAGGTTTTAAGCTCACTGTAATGCGTAGTAGCCATGGTTTTGGCGCCGAGAGCGCGCACTCGCTCAAGTATGCTCACCGCCAGCGATGCACCCTCCACAGGGTCGGTTCCCGCGCCGAGCTCGTCGAAAATACAAAGGGTATTTTCGTCTACCGCGTTTAAAATTCTAACCACGTTTACCATGTGCGACGAAAAAGTACTAAGTGACTGCTCAATGCTCTGCTCATCGCCGATATCGGCAAAAATATTTTTAAACACCGCCACAACGGAACCCTCACTTGCGGGAATATGCAAACCGGCTTGCGCCATAAGAGTTAAAAGGCCCGCCGTTTTAAGAACAACGGTTTTTCCGCCGGTGTTGGGGCCCGTTACCACCAAAGTGTCAAACTTTCCGCCGAGGCTTATATCCACCGGCACCGCCTTTTTAGGATCGAGCAAAGGGTGACGCGCTTTTATGAGATTTATTTGCCCGCTTTCGTTTAATATAGGGCGGTAGCAATCGTAGTGTAAGGCATAATGCGCCCTTGCAAAAACGTAGTCAAGTTCGGAAATAACTCCGTAGGTCATATCTATAATTTCGACGTTTTGCGCGATATCCGACGAAAACTCCGAAAGTATTCTTACAATTTCGTCGCGCTCGCGGTCGGCAAGCTCTCTTATTTCGTTATTTGCCTCCACAACGCTCATAGGCTCTATAAAAAGCGTTGCGCCGGTTGCCGAGGTATCGTGCACAATGCCGCGAATATCGCCTTTGTGCTCCGATTTTACGGGAACAACATATCTGTCGCCGCGCATGGTGATAATTTGCTCTTGAAGGCATTTTGAATATGTCGGCGAAGAAATTATACTCCTTAAAATATCTCTCACCTTGTTGTTTGCTGCCTTTATTTTTCGACGAATATCCGCAAGCTCCGTGGAAGCATCATCGGCGAGGGTGTCCTCGTCTACAATTGCCGTAAAAATGCGTTTTTCAAGCTCTTTGTTTACATAGAGCGCATCAAAATGCTCGGCAAGAGAAGGCGCAGGGGTATCGTCAGGATAATTTTTAAGGCGCGACGCAGTAGAGAGCACCTTTCCCACGCAAAGTATCTCGGGGATTGAGAGCACACCGCCTATTTGAGCGCGCTTTAACGGCGCACGGACGTCTTGCGTGCAAAGTATGGGCGGGGTGCCTTTTTTTGTGAGAAGTGAAACAGCGTCGGCAGTTTCATCTTGCATAATATTAATCTTTTTTATGTTGTCCGAAACAAAAGGTTCGGAAATTCTTTGAGCCGTAACGTCCATTACCGCATAGCCTTTTAACGAGGCAAGAATTTTGTCGAACTCCAAAGTTTTAAATACTTGTTCATCCATTATTTTCACCCATGAGTCGTAAAGCAATGCGAGTGTTTTCTTTTGCTTTTTCCTTTAAACCAAGCGAAGCGCCAAAAATCTTTTGCTTTACGGCATCTCTTTCGTTCATAAATCTGTCTGCGATTTTTCTGCTTTCTTCATTGCCCACATTTCGAGGATTTATACAAAACTCCAAATCCAGGGAATTCATAAATCCTTTAACCTTGGGATCGTAATTAATACCGAGCACAGGCACGCCGAGAGCCGCTCCAAAAATGAGCATGTGAAGCCTTACGGCAACCGCGGCATAAGAAAGCGAAATAAGACCCGTTATTTCTTCAAGGGTAAGCTCCCTTTTGCAAAGCACACCGCGCTCTTTCATGCAATTTACCACATCTTGGCTTATTTTCATGTCTTTTTCGTACTGCATAGGTATAAAAAGCGGCGTTACGCCGTATGTTTTGCACATGTGATCCATCATGCCGGCAAAGTTTTGAGCAAAGTTTTTGCAAGAGGCTATTGCGCGAACCGAAACGCAAAGAATTTTACCCTCAACATTAAGCTCTTTTAAAAGTTTTTTCGCCTCGTCGGTATTGGGCGTTTCAAGGCAAAACGCCGGGTCGGCGGTAACTTTGATTTCAGGCTGTGTAACGTCTATTTCCTTTAAAAGCTCGGCGCTGTCGCCGTCGCGAAGGGTTATTGCATCTGCCATGTTTAAAACTTTGGCAACTTTTTTCTTGTTTGCATCTCTTTTTACCGGGCCTATTCCGTTTGCATAAAGCATTATTTTAAGGCCGTATTTTTTTGCCATTTTTATGCAAAAAAGATAGTAAAAAAGCGATTTATTACTTGTGACATCTTGAATAAGGCTTCCGCCGCCGGCAATAAAAATTTTCGCCTTTTTCATAGCGGCGCGCATTTTAAAAACGTTAAATCTATCCACACTGCAAACACCGTAATCGCGCATTGTGGCATCGGGATTATGAGAGAGCACAACCGGTGAAAAGGTTTGGTCTTCATCTTTAAAATCGTCTAAAATAGCTTTTAAAAGAGCATCGTCGCCGCGGTTGCCGTATCCGTAGTATCCCAGCATTACTGCGTTGTGGCGGCAATCGCGCAATGCGGCAAGGTACATATTCATGTTGTCGTCTGCCATTTTTTTAATGCTGTAATAGGTTTCCACCACGTGTTTTCCGTAATCGGTAACCTTTTTTTCCTCGGCTCCGTCCATGGAAAAAAGTTTTATTATGTCGTTTGTGAGCCTTTTTCCGTCTAATTTGTCACAGCCGCGGCAAGTAAAGTTGCAATCTATTGCCATAGGCAAATTTTCTTCGGAAAGTATGCCTATATATCCCTCTTGCCCCGCAATCACGCACTTTTTCTCCATTGCCATAGGCTCCAAAATCGCACGGCTCACTCCCACGCACACGTCTGCCGTTGCGTGAATTTCGTTGATATCAGTTCTCGGGCCGGTAAGTACTACCGCTTGTCTTTTGAGTCGAGCGTTTGCCTCATCGGCTTTTTCTTTCATTTGAGCGTATGCATCACCATCACCGACGATAACTATTTCAATACCGGGAATTTTTTCGTTCAAGGCATTGACATTTTCAATCAATTTAAACGCGGGCGCACACACAAGCGGGTTTAAACGGCTTACGTACACAATTCTCTTCGCCTCGGGGGTTAAGGAAAACTCTTTCATCACCTTTTCGCCCGAAACATCTTTGCTGAATTTATTTGTATCTATGCCGTTTATGCTTATGAAGATATTTTTTTCATCCACGTCGTAATTTTTAAGGAGATATTTTTTAATATCTTCGCTCACGGCAAGGGTTTTTTCACCCCAACAT
>CAZSIY010000111.1:0-5634 GCA_964606825.1 uncultured Oscillospiraceae bacterium
TATTACTTCAAGGCGGGTTTCAACCTCGTCAAGCTGAGAGGCAGACTCGGAAACATCGCCCGCAAAGCTCTTTAAAAAATGGGCTCCGTCCGCCACGTTTTCGCTCACGTCGCTGAGTGTTGAAAGTAAATTTTCAAGCTCGGGGTCATACTTTGAAATAGGCTCTATGGCGCGGATTGCCGAAGAGAGCGCATCGTAAACGCTGGTGCTGAAGTCGTCACCCTCGTAAAGATAGCCATACGCCTTGTTTGAGGCTTCGGATATTTTAAAAGAGTTTTCCAAAATGTCGCGCCTTGCGGCAAGTTCTTCATCTTCACCGAGTGTTAAAGCGGCTTCGTCTATTTCGTTTATTTGATATTGCAAAAGGTCGCTTCGCCTTGCCGCCTCGCGCTCGTCGGTATTTATTTCCGAAAGCTCTTTTTCGATTTTCACGCAAAGTTTATGAATTTCTTTGTATTTATCAAGGCAGGGAAAAATTTCGTCTGCACCGTATCTGTCAAGAAATCCTATATGATTTTTCGGCGAAAGGAGGCTTGTGTTGTCGTGCTGTCCGTGAATATTTATAAGATTTTCGCACATTGATTTAAGCATGGAAAGGGGCATAGGCATGCCGTTTACGCGCACGCTTCCCTTTGAGTCCGCCCCTATTTCGCGGGATATCAAAAGCTCGCCGTCACACTCTATGCCGTATTCGTCACAAAGGCGTTTTGCCTCTTGCTCGCTTATTTCAAGTACGCCGTCCACGCGCGCTTTTTCCTCGCCCGTTCTTATTATGCTTTTGGAAGTTCTCTCGCCTTTGAGCATATTGAGCGAGTCTATTATCATGGATTTACCCGCGCCGGTTTCACCGGTTAAAAGGTTCAATCCTTCCGAAAATTCTATGTCCGCTTTGCGGATAACAGCCACATTTTTTATTGAAAGAGCTTTAAGCATGAAAGCACCTCTATTGAATGTATTTTTTAAGCTTTATAGAAAGCTGTTTTGCTATTTTTTCCGTTCTTACAACAATCATAATTGTGTCGTCGCCGGCAATTGTGCCCACAATTTCGTCGCTTACCACGGCTTCCATGGCAAAAGCCGCCGCCTGTGCCGCGCCTGTTATCGTTTTTAAAACCACGATATTTCCCGCATAATCCACGTTTATGAGGCACTCGCCGAAAACTTTGCGAAGTTTTCCGCTGATGTCGTTTTCGCCCTCACGAGAAACGGTATATTTATACGTGCCGTCGCCGAGGAGAATTTTATTCACCCTGAGTTCCTGCAAATCTCTTGACGTTGTTGCCTGGGTTACGTCGTAGCCTTCGGCTATCAAAAGCTCCGTTAGCTCCGTTTGAGTAGACACGGTGCGCGTGGTTATAAGTTCTATTATTTTTTGCTGTCTTTCCGACTTTGTCATTTTTCGTACCTCCGAGAAATCATTTTCCGAGAAGATGTTTTTCCACAAGACGTGAATAAAAATCTGTATTTTTTATTTTTATAAGGCCTGTTTTGTATTCGCTTGCCTTAATTTCTATAACATCGCCCACTTCAAGCTCCACGCCGCTTTGACCGTCGGTGGTAAGCATTGAGCAAAGCGAAAATTTGTCTTTTAAAAGGATTTTTACAGTTTTGGTGCCCGGTACAATAAGCGGTGCCGAAAATCCCGTATGAGGGCAAATAGGCGTTATAATGCTTACAAAAAGGCTCCTGTCGGTAATGGGGCCGCCCGCGCTTAAATTGTAACCTGTGCTTCCCGTGGGAGTTGCCACTATGAGCCCGTCGCCGTCGTAATGACCCGCGAAGCTGTCTTCCACAAAAATATCCACCGAAATAATGCGCCTGTAAGATGAGCGCGAAACCACGATATCATTTAGCGCAGTAACGCCGGAAACCGTTTTTCCGTTTCTTATTATGGAGGCATCGAGCATGAAAAGCTCTTCCACCGAATAATCGCCCGAAAGCAAAACATCGGCCGCGGCCTCTATTTCGCCGATTTCCGCT
Source organism: uncultured Oscillospiraceae bacterium (assembly GCA_964606825.1). GTDB lineage: Bacteria > Bacillota > Clostridia > UMGS1810 > UMGS1810 > CAKSIN01. The sequence goes on from CAZSIY010000111.1 coordinate 1,981, forward strand.
TCGGCAAGAAAACCCAAAGTTCCGAGATTTATGCCCAAAATAGGCACTGCGCACCTTGCCGCGTGCTGAGCGCAAGCGAGAATTGTACCGTCGCCGCCCAAAACAATTGCCGCATCGGCGCCCGCAATTGCCGAGAAAATGTCACCATCTGTTGTGGCGAATTTCAAATTGCATCTATCCGAAAGCAAATTTTTCACGCTGTTGGCATATTTTAAATTTTCGTCTTTTAAAGGGTTAGCAATAACCGTTATATTTTTCATAACTCACCTTCAAAAATGCATAAAATATCGCTTTATGCACAATTATACACTCTGATATGCAAAATGTCAACCGAAATTCAAAAACTTGTTGAGTTTTAGAAAAAAGTGTGCTATCATTGGGGCTAGGAGATGATTTTAATGTCATTTTTTAATGTTTCCGACGGGGTATACAAAATGAATATTCCCTATAGGGACGGCTACACAAGCAATACTGTCACCTTAAGAAAATGCAATGTCAAATATATAAAATAATTAATTAACACCTCATCAGTCACTTTGTGACCGCTTCCCCTCAAGGGGAAGCCTTTCGAAATAACATTACGGTGCATAAAAGCCTTACTCTTGAGGGGAAGGTGGGTTGCGTAGCAACTCGGATGAGGTGATGTTTTAAAAATTTTTATCTCCTCAGACGTCTAACGCCGCCACGCAGTCTCGGCTCTTAACTCGGTCAAACGCTAAACGATTGCCATCGGCAATAAGCGCCCTTACCATAAGGGGAGCCTTGTGGCACACAAGTGCAGTCATCATTGGGTACATTTTCGGCACCATTAAAAAACCTCGGCAATGCGATAAAAGCTCGCTCACATAAGTCTCCCTTGTGAAAAGGGAGCTGTCAGTGAAATTGACCGAGGGATTGTATATCTATCAAATTAGGACATCACTTCCCCTTTTCTCGCAAAAAATTAAGCGGCACCTCATTTGAAGTGCCGCTTTTATATTTTCTGTTTATTTTCCTGCCGAATCGAGGGCGCTGTCGATATCCGCTATAATATCATCAACATTTTCTATACCCACGCTCAATCTTACCAAATCGGCGCTTATGCCGCCGGCTTTAAGCTCTTCGTCGGTCATTTGACGATGAGTTGTAGATGCCGGGTGAAGTGCGCATGTTCTCGCATCGGCAACATGTGTTGCAATAGCGGCAAGTTTTAAGCCGTCCAAGAATTTAACAGCCGCTTCTCTTCCGCCGGCAACGCCGAACGAAATAACGCCGCTTGTACCGTCTTTTAAATATTTTTCAACCAAAGGCTTGTACTTACTGTTTTCAAGGCCGGGATAATTAACCCATGCCACTCTCTCGTCTTTTTCAAGCCATTTTGCCACCTTCAGGGCATTTTCGCAATGTCTGGGCATACGAAGGTGCAAAGTTTCAAGGCCGAGGTTGAGCAAAAATGCATTTTGAGGAGACATTTGCGATCCCAAATCACGCATGAGCTGCGCCCTTGCCTTTACGATATAGGCGCTCTCTTTAAAATCTTTTGAATACACAACGCCGTGATAAGACTCGTCAGCCTCGGTAAATTCGGAAAATTTTCCGCTTGCCGCCCAGTCGAAAGTGCCGCCGTCCACAATAACTCCGCCGAGAGAAACCGCGTGTCCGTCCATATATTTTGAAGTGGAATGAATAACAATATCCGCTCCGAATTCAAAAGGCCTGCAAAGTATCGGCGTTGCAAAAGTGTTGTCCACAACGAGCGGAATACCGTTTGAATGAGCAAGCTCGGCAAATTTTTCAATGTCAAGAACGTTTAATGCCGGGTTTGCTATGGTTTCGCCGTAAACAGCCTTAGTGTTTGGCTTTACCGCCTTTTTAAGCTCTTCGAGGGGAGCGTCGGGGTCTACGAAAGTAACATCTATGCCGAACTTTTTAAGCGTAACTCCCAAAAGATTAAATGAACCGCCGTAAACTGCCGCCGAGCAAACAATATGGTCCCCGGCTTTCATCATAGTCATAGCCGAGATAAGCGTAGCCGCTTGACCGCTGGAAGTAAGCATTGCGCCAACTCCGCCCTCCAAAGTGGCAATCTTTTTTTCCACCGCGTCCAAAGTGGGGTTTGCAAGGCGCGTATAGAAAAAGCCTTCGGCTTCAAGGTCGAAAAGTTTTCCCATGTAATCTGCCGAGTCGTACTTAAAAGTTGTGCTTTGATAAATAGGAAGAACCCTTGCCTCACCGTTTTTTGGCTTGTAGCCTTCCTGAATACATTTTGTTTCAATTTTCATATAAATCATCTCCTGTCGCACTACATAATATCATACAGGCATTTTTGTCTTTTGTCAATCGATTTTTTGCAAAAAATTACCGCGGCTTTTTTCGTCTCGCTTGTGCATTTAAAAGGGTCTGTTTTTGCGCCTGTACTCTTCGGGCGACATGTTAAAGCGCGCTCTAAACCTTTTCGAAAAATAGCTGTGGTCGGAAAAGCCGCTCAAATACGCAACTTCGGCGATTTTTACATCGGTTGCCGCAAGCAAATTCATAGCGTGGCTAATGCGCGATTTTTCCACATACGAGGCCGGTGTTTCGCTTGTTATTTCCTTAAAAAGATGCTCAAATCGGCTCACGCTTAAATGCGCCTGTTCCGCCAAAGTTTTGGCGCTCAAATCCTCGGTTATATTGTTTTGTACGTACACGAGAGCCTTTTTCACAGCCTCATATTTTTCGCCTTTACTGCCTTTTAAGCGCAAAAAATCGTTTACGTTGGAATATTTTTCAATGAGAATACTCAAAAGCTCGTAAACACAGCTTGCACATGCGAATTCATAGTTTTGACGGCCGAAACTACGGCGTAGTTTTTCAAAAATTTTCACGATATGTTCATCTTTTTCAATATGATTTTCAAATTCTATTCCGCCGTAGCTTGCAAGGAGTTTTTTGTCTGCAATTATGAGAAAAGCCGCCGAATTTTCAAAATCTTCGCACTCGTGTGTTTGACCCGAATTTACGACAATGAGGTCGTTTTTTCGCACATTTATCTCATTTTCATCCAGCACATATTTGCATCCGCCGTCAAAAAAATACATGAATTCAATTTGAGAATGGCTTTGAAGGCTCATGCTTTTAAGGTCGGTGGAAAACTTCGTTAAAAACGGAAAAATGCCGCTGTATTTGTGATTTTTGTCGTGCAATTGCATAACAGCACTCCTTTAAAATAGCAGATTAATTACATTAAACAGTTGTATATTTATAGATTTTTACGCCGTTTCTGTTTATAATTGTAACACGATGCTTATAATAAGTCAATTACATTTTTGAGGAGGCAAAATGTCGAAAAACATTTTTGAAACAAACGAATACAAACGCGCCAGGAAAGCTTACGCCGGGCAATGCACCTTTGAATATCTCACGATGCTCCTTGCGGCGGATGCTTTTTTGGCAACGCTTTTAAATCACATCGGCGTAAGCGACTCGCTCACGGGAATAATTTCGTCTTTTGTTTCCTTGGCGTTTTTGTTTCAGCTCGTGTCCATTTTTTTGGCGGGAAAAATTAAAAACGTGAAAAAAACCGCAACTCTTTTCAACTGCCTGAGCTTGGTGCTTTTTGCATTTCTATACCTGATACCCTTTGTGCCCGTAGGTAAAGGGTTAAAAACTGCAATGGCAATGCTTTCAATACTT
>CAZSIY010000112.1:0-5520 GCA_964606825.1 uncultured Oscillospiraceae bacterium
ATAATATATGGAGATACACTTATGAGAATTATGGGAATTGATTACGGTGATGCGAGAGTGGGTATTGCGCTTTCTGATCCTCTCGGAATTACGGCGCAGGGTGTTTGTACTTTGCCCAACCGCGTTTACGAAAAAATGCTTGAAAAATTATTTGCGATAATTGACGAAAATTCTGTTTCAAAAATTGTTTTGGGACTTCCTAAAAACATGGACGGTACAGCCGGTGAGCGGGTGGAGGTTACAAAGCAATTTGCCGAAGATGTAAAAGTACATGCGAAAGATATTCCGATTGTGCTTTGGGATGAACGCCTTACAACGGTTCAGGCTTCGGGCATTTTAAACACAACGAATACCCGCGGAAAAGACCGCAAAAACGTAATTGATACCGTGTCGGCGTGTATAATACTTCAAAGCTACCTCGATGGTTTGAAATGATATTTTGACAAAAGGAGAACGAATAATATGGACGAAAAAAGAATAGTTACATTTACGGATGAAAACAACGAAAAATACGATTTTGAAATTGCAGACTCATTTGAAATGGACGGCACAAAATATGTTGCCTTAATTCCGCCGGAAGAGGGCGAGGACGATGCGGAAGTTATGATAATGCGCATAGAAAGCGAAGGGGAAGACGAAGACGTTTTTGTTTTCATAGATGAAGATGACGAGCTCGATCGCGCATTTTCAATGTTTAAGGATAGATGTGCCGACGAATTTGATTTTGCGGATTAAAAATTTTCAAAAAATTTAATTTTAAAGCAATTTTCTATTGAAATTTATAACGTAATATGTTAAAATATAAGCAATCCCTGCGGTGTGCGTGAAACGGATTATTTTAACCAACACATCTTAAACGGAATCCCAATCTCTGACTGTGGCTGTAGACCAAGCTATGACTAGGGAACATTTAAGCAGTCAGGCGGAGTCCACCTGCTAAGCAGGTTTAAAATATATCCGGTAACACGGCTCAGCGGGGCATGTTTAAAAAATGCGGGTGGTGTCATACGATACCACCCTTAATTTGAATAAATCGCAAAAAAATCCGAATATTAACATTAATGAACTATTCGGAGTGATTTATTTGAAAAACAAACTGAAACTTATTGTTGCGGGTGCCGTTGCGGGATTTTGCAACGGTCTTTTCGGTTCGGGAGGCGGATGCGTGGTTGTTCCTTTTTTGGAAAAATACGCATCGCTTGAACCTAAAAAATCGCATGCTACGGCAATTCTTGTGGTTTTGCCGCTCTGTATTGCGAGTATATTTAAATATCGCACGGGTATTCAAACCGATATGAAGATTTTGATATACGTTTGCGTAAGTGGTGCTTTGGGGAGCGTTTTCGGCGCGCTTTTTCTAAAAAAACTAAGCTCGAAAACCCTAAAGAGAGTTTTTGCCGTGTTTATTATGGCGGCGGCCGTAAAGGCGGTATGTTCATGATAATGCTTATTTTGGCATCGGCGTTGTCCGGTGCTGTAGGCGCTATGGGAATAGGCGGCGGTGTTGTTCTAATACCGGTTTTAACGTCGTTTTTTGATATTTCTCAAAAGAGCGCGCAGTATATAAATCTTTTGTATTTTTTGCCGGTTGCCGTTTTGGCACTTGCTATTCATGCCAGAAACAAAAGACTTTGCTATTTTGCGGCGCTTTGGATGTGCATTGGCGGAATTGCGGGAGCGCTTGTTGGTTCTTATCTAGCCATGGTTATATCGTCAAAAATTCTAACAAAGCTGTTCGGCGTTTTTCTTTTTTTCACGGCAATAAGTCAGTTTAAAAGCAAATGAAAAATAATATGCGATTGCATGGGAGTGTGTTGTAATGTTTAATGCGAGCGTGGAAACGTTTAAAAGTTCCGTTATGGGCAAAAAAGTTGCCGTTGTCGGCCTTGGAGTAAGCAATATTCCGGCGATTGATTTTTTGAACGAATGTGGTGCCGTAATTACCGCTTGCGACAAAAATCCGCCGGAAAAATTCGACGGCGATGTTTTGAAAAAACTTGAAAAAAGTTGTGATTATCTCTATCTCGGAGAAAATTATCTTGATTTTTTAAACGGTCAGGATATTATTTTAAAATCCCCGGGAATTCTTCCCATTCCGCCTCAAATTGCGCAAGCACAAAAAAACGGTGCTGTTTTAACAAGCGAAATGGAAATTTTTATGTCGCTTTGCCCCTGTACTATGATAGGCGTTACCGGAAGCGACGGCAAAACCACAACCACAACCCTTATATATGAAATTTTAAAAAAGGCTGGGTACAGGTGTCATGTTGGCGGAAATATAGGAGCCCCCCTGATAGGTAAGTTAAATGATATAAAACCCGATGATATGGTTGTTTTGGAGCTTTCGAGCTTTCAGCTTATGAATATGAAGGTAAGCCCCGATATTGCCGTAATTACCAATATATCGCCAAATCACTTGGATCATCACAAAGACATGACCGAATATGTGGAGGCAAAGGCGGAAATATTTAAAAATCAAAACGAAACAGGTCGCCTCATAGTAAATCGCGATAATGCGATTACGGCTTCCTTTTTCGGAAAGCAAAAGGGCAAGATTGAGTTCTTTTCAAGAAGATATCACGAATGTGAGGCGTATGTTGAAGACGGTCACCTTTGCCATTGTGGTCAAAAAATTGTAAAGGCAGACGAAATACGCATAAGAGGCTGGCACAATGTAGAAAATTATCTCGCGGCAATTTGCGCTGTGCGCCAGTATGTGAGCGTTGAAGATATAGAAGACGTAGCCGTGAATTTCGGCGGCGTTGAACACAGAATGGAATTTGTCAGAAAAACAGGCGGGGTAGAGTTTTACAACGATTCCATAGGCTCTTCGCCCACAAGGACGATTGCCGGACTTGTTGCGCATCGCGGAAAAATTGTGCTCATTGCCGGCGGTTACGATAAAAATTTAGATTACGGCGAATTCGGAAAAATAGTTGCAGAGCGTGTTTCGCATCTTGTGCTCATCGGCGCTACCGCCGAAAAAATAGAAAAAGCGGTTGCCGAGGCTACGAAAAATAAAAGAGGAATTCCCGTTGACCGCGCAAATACTCTTGAAGAGGCGGTAAATATCGCATATCGCGCCGCAAAAAATCTCATCGCCGGCAAAGACGGAATATCTGTTATTTTGTCGCCCGCAAGCGCAAGTTTTGATATGTTTAAAAACTTTATGGTTCGCGGAAATAAATTTAAAGAGATAGTAAACGGCATATCCGGAAATGATAGGAGTGCATTTTAGGGACATAAAACAAACGATTAAACAGCTTTCGGCTTTGCACGGGGTTTCGGGATATGAATTCCGTATAAGCGATGCTGTAGAAGAACTGTTTTCAAAATATTGTGACGAAGTGGAAAGCGACGCACCGGGCAATGTTTTCGGAATTGTGCGTTGCGACAAAGAAAACGCCCCTCTTGTAATGGTAGAGGCTCACATGGACGAGATAGGTCTTATGATAACGGATATCACCGACGGCGGATTTTTGCACTTTGCGCCCATTGGTGGCATAGACGCAAGAATTTTGCCCGCAAAGCAAGTGGTGGTTCACGGAAAAGATGATATCCCGGGAATAATCGGCGCCAAACCGCCCCACATTACCACTGCCGCAGAACGCGGAAAAGCGGTGCCGATTGATGAACTTTATATCGATACCGGGTATGGCAAAGACGAGTCCGAAAAAATTGTATCTGTTGGAGATACGGTTACTTTTTGCGATAAATTCAGACTTTTGGGCGATAAATTCATAAGCACAAAATCTCAAGATGACAGAACCGGAGTTGCGGTGCTTGCCCTCGTTATGGAAAAGGTAAAAAACATTAAGCTTAGTTTTGACGTTTGCTTTTGTGCGTGCACGCAGGAAGAAGTTGGCAGGCGCGGCGCAAAAACAGCGGCATATAGCGTAAATCCCACTTTTGCCATAGCAGTAGACGTGTGCCACGCTTCAACTCCCGATGCCTCATCGGATACGTTTAAATCGGGAAGCGGAACTGTTGTAAGCGTAGGACCGAACATTCACCCACGCTTGATAAAAAAAGCTATGGACATTCTTGACAAAAAGCGAATTCCGTACAGCATAGATGTTGACGGAGGCGACACTGGTACCGATGCATGGGCAATACAGGTTGCGCGTTGCGGAATACCAACTGTGCTTTTTTCACTGCCGCTTAGGTATATGCACACAATGGCGGAAACAATAAGTACAGATGATGTTTGCGCAACGGCAGATGCCATATTTGAATTAATTGCCAATATAGAAGATGTGGAGGCGATTGTATGTTTAGATTAAAAGAATTTACTGATGTTTGCGCAGTTTCCGGTAATGAAGGCGAAATGCGTGCGCTTGTGAAAAAAACAATCGAGCCTTTTGCCGACGAAATTATCGTGGATACCATTGGAAATGTTATCGCTTTAAAAAAAGGTTCAAACTCGAGCGGAAGAAAAATTGTTTTGAGTGCTCATATGGACGAAGTGGGATTTATAGTTTCGGGGATAACGGATGACGGATTTGTGAAATTTAAGTCCGTTGGCGGAATAGACCCGCGTATAATGCTTGCTCAGCACGTTTTGATAGGCGATGACAAAGTGTGCGGCGTGATAGGAATTAAGGCTGTCCACCTCCAAAGTGCTGATGATAGAAAGCGCGTTTTAAAAGAGAACGAAATGTACATTGACATCGGCGCAACGTCAAAAGAAGATGCCGAAAAACGTGTGAAAAAAGGTGACTATATCAGTTTTGACAGCGAGTACACCGCCCTCGGCGGAAACGTTGTAAAGGCAAAATCTCTTGACGATCGCGTGGGTTGTGCCGTTTTGTGCAAGCTCATAGAAAATACTTACGAAGAGGATTTGTATTTTTGTTTTTGCGTACAGGAAGAAGTAGGACTTAGGGGCTCTAAGGTGATTTCTCAGAGGTTGGGTGCAGATATTGCCCTTGTTTTGGAGAGCACCACATGCTCCGATATTTCGGGCGCAAAGCCGCACGAATATGCAACTTCTTTGGGAAAAGGCCCTGCAATTTCTCTTATGGACAGAGCATCTTATTCCGATCGCGGTTTAAACGAATTTATTGTAAATATTGCAAAAAACAACGAAATACCTTTCCAGTTTAAGCGTACCGACATGGGTGGAAACGATGCGGGTTCATATCAAACAAGCTTTTTGCCGTGCAAAACGGCGGCTATTTCGTTGCCGTGCAGATATATACATTCACCGGTGAGCTGCGCGAGCGTAAAAGACATGGAAAATATGCTCAAACTTACCGAATGTGTGATAAAAAATATTCGTTCGTTTAATTGAGAAAGGTAGGTAAAAGTAATGGAATTACTGAAAAAATTAACACAAATTTACTCACCCTCGGGAAACGAAGAACGTGTGAGAAAATTTATAGCCGATCAAGCCGGAAAATATGCCGATGAAATCTACACGGACATGCTTGGAAACCTTGTGGCAAGAAAAAAAGGCACCGGCCCGAAAATGATGCTCTGCGCGCATATGGACGAAATCGGCGCGATTGTAACATATAT
>CAZSIY010000113.1:0-5503 GCA_964606825.1 uncultured Oscillospiraceae bacterium
GCGTGAGAGAGAACTCGTCCATAAGGCGCCTGTAGCCGAGAGCCTCTTCAACGGGGTTTAAGTCTTCTCTTTGAAGATTTTCTATGAGGGCAAGCTCGCTCATTTCCTGGTCGGAAAGCTCTTTTATTATTGCAGGTATTGTTTTAATACCGGCTTTTTTCGCTGCGCGCCAGCGCCTCTCGCCGGCAACTATGCTGTAAAATCCGTTTTGCGATTTTTTTACGATTATGGGAGTTATTACGCCGTGCTCTTTAACGGAGCTTGCAAGTTCTTCCAATTTTTCTTCGTCAAAATCTTTTCGAGGTTGGTCGCGGTTCGGCTCTATATCCACCAATTTTATTTCGCAAATTCCGCCTTTGTCGCTTTGCGGCGAAGCTTCAAACACGTCGTCCGGCGGATTTTCGTTGCCGAGAAGTGCACCGAGGCCTCTTCCCAATCCTTTTTTTGCCATTATCTTCCACCTCTTTTCGCATTGCTCTGTATAACTTCCGAGGCTAAATTCATGTAGCATGCACTGCCCTTTGAATGTTTGTCGTAAACATTTATCGGCTGACCGAAACTCGGCGCTTCACTGAGACGCACATTTCTCGGAATGACGGATTTATACAGTTTTTCACCGTAATATTTTTTTACTTCTCCCGCAACTTGCATGGAGAGATTTGTTCTCGTGTCGTACATGGTAAGCAGCACGCCCTCTATTTCAAGGGAAGGATTAAACGCACGTTTTATTGTTCTTATGGTGTTTGTAAGCTGACTTAGGCCCTCCAAAGCGTAGTATTCGCACTGAATGGGAATAATTATGCTGTCGGCGCACACAAAAGAGTTTAGCGTGAGAAGTCCCAAAGACGGCGGGCAATCTATTATTATAAAATCGTAGTCGTCTTTTACAGTACTTAGCGCATCTTTTAAAAGATATTCTCTTTTTTCTTCCGATACAAGTTCTATTTCCGCGCCCGCAAGGTCGATATTCGACGGGCAGAGAAACAAATTGTGGACGTCGGTTTTTAATATCACGTCGGAGATATTTTCGCCGTTTATGATAACGTCGTACACGCTTTTTTCAATCTGCTCGCGAAGTATGCCCACTCCGCTTGAAGCGTTGCCCTGGGGGTCGGTATCTATAAGAAGTACTTTTTTGCCGTATGCGGCGAGACATGAGCTTAAATTAACGCTTGTTGTCGTTTTGCCGACTCCGCCTTTTTGGTTTGCTACGGCTATACATTTACCCATTGATACACCTCTTTTCAAGGTTTAGTGGGGAGATGAGCTCCCTTTTTAAAGTTTATACCGAACGTAAATTTGGCATATTAATTCAGCATACATACAGTATAACACAAATCAAAGATAATTTAAATACCTTTTTGCAAATTTTTTTAATTTTTGTGATATATTTTTTGTTCTACGTGGAACATGTGGAATTTTCTTTCTGCGAAAGAATCAAAGACGGGCGGGGTCTACGCAAACAAGCAAATGAAGCGAGACAAAAGCTTCCCTCAAAGGGAAAGCTTTTGTACATCACAATGTTTTTCGAAAGGCTTCCCCTTATTCGAAGTAAATAAAAAAAGGTAGGGAGGGTGGATCGGTTGTTGTTAAGAATATTTGAAAATGCGAGATGTGCAATACTTCAGGCACTGCGCGCCAGTTCTCGTCTTTCGACTCGGTCGGAGCTAAACGATTATCACCGGCAATCATCGCCTATTACACAAGGGTTCCTTGTGTAATAGGACGGCTCACCCCTTATTATTTCTAAAAAGAAAAAGATTGTTCCACGTGGAACAATCCCCTCTTATCTTTCTTTACACGCTCTTAAGTATTCGTATGGTATACTCATAATACAAATCAGTTTCATCTTTTGTTGCAGTGGCTTCTATTCCGCTATCATTCATAAGGGAAACCGCGCGGGCGACGGTTTTAAAAAACACACGCACATCTTTTATGGGATTTAATTTCGGTTTACTCTCCTCTTTGGGTATGCCGCACTTTAGCACCTTATCCACCAAATTTTCGGTTTGCTTTACGTTAAAGGAATAATCTATCACTCTTTTCAGCACATAAAGCTGTGTTTCTTCGGCAGGTAGCCTTAAAAGCGCTCTTGCGTGGCGCTCGGAAAGACCGTTATCAGCGATAAGTTCACGCACAACGCCCGAAAGCCTCAAAAGGCGAACCTTATTTGCAATTGCAGACTGGGTTTTGCCGAGTTTTTTAGCAAGTTCTTCCTGGGTGATGTCAGTTTTTCTTAAAATTTCATTATAGGCATTTGCCTCTTCCATGAAAGACAAGTTTTGCCTTTGAATATTTTCGGCGAGGGCGACTATTGCACTGTCCTCATCTTCCAAATCGGCAATTATCGCGGGGATTTTCAAAAGGCCCGCCAATCCACACGCTTTAAGGCGCCTCTCTCCCGCTACGAGTTCATATGTACCGTCGCGCATTTTTCTTACGGTTATAGGCTGAATAACGCCGTACTCCTTTATGGACTCGCTAAGCTGCTTTAGACTGTCGTGGTCAAAATATCTGCGAGGTTGGTCGGGGTTGGGTCGCACCACATGAAGAGGAAGCTGCACGATGCCCGCTCCCGTCTTTGGATTTTGAGGGTTACTTCCGTTTAAAAGCTGTGATTTAAACACGTTAATAATTTCCATGGTTTTTCTCCTTTGTATGGCAAACGTTTTAGTTATTTAAAGTATAACATTGCGCGGCAAAAAAGTACAGAAAAACCGTTCGACAAAAAGCGCCCCAAAACAAAAAGAACCGCCTCAAACGAGGGGTTCTTTTAAGGGTTTCGGAGCTTTTCTCGGGTATTTTGTCGGAGTTTGCGATATCTTTTTTATAATAACGGTGTTATGGTGCAAATTCGTGCCCGGAATTTCATAATCTTTTATCTCTTCGAACTCACCGCCAAGAATTTTTATGGCTTTTTTCGCGGCGGCAAGCTCTTCATCGGCTTTAGGGCCTTTGAGACTTACAAAATATCCGCCGACCTTTACAAAAGGCAGGCAAAGTTCACAAAGGGTGGTTAAATTTGCAACTGCGCGCGAAACACAAACGTCGTATTTTTCGCGGTGTTTTGGTTTTTTTCCGAGTTCTTCCGCTCTGGAATGTATTATTTGAACATTTTCAAGGCCAAGCTTTTCGGAAACCTCGCTTAAAAAATTCACCCTTTTGTTAAGCGAGTCTACCAAAGTAAGTGAAAGCGAGGGATTGTCGATTTTTATGGGAAGACCGGGGAAACCCGCGCCCGTGCCCACATCTATCACACTCATGCCGTCTTTTATTTTTCCACCATGAGAAAGCGAGTCCAAAAAATGTTTAGTGGCAACCTCGTCTTCGTCTGTTATGGCGGTGAGGTTGATTTTTTCGTTCCACTCTATGAGAAGTTTATAATATTCATAAAAGAGCGCACATTTTTCGTCGCCGATACCGTTTTCGGAAAGTATATTAATCAGTGACACGGTTTTCTCCTTTCAAGGTTTGCAAATATATCAAGAGCACATTTACGTCCGCAGGCGACACGCCCGAAATTCTCGACGCCTGACCCAAAGATGCGGGGCGCATTTTCGAAAGCTTTTGCCTTGCTTCAATTCTCAAGCCATATATGTCGTCGTAATTTATATTTTCGGGAATTTTTTTCTGCTCCAGCTTTTTAAACTGCTCCACCTGTTCCACCTGTTTTTTGATGTATCCTTCGTATTTTATTTGAATGTTCACCTGTTCTGCAACGTACTTATCAAGCGGTTTTCGGTCGCTGTCGGCAAAGGCGAGCATGCCATAATCTATTTGCGGACGGCGGATAAGCTCGGCAAGTTTTACACCCGTTGTAATAGGCGTGCTTCCCGCGTTTTCGAGCATTTCGTTAAGCACGTCCGACGGGGCGATGTTTTTCGCCTTTACTCTTTTAATTTCGTCTTCTATCTCTTGCTTCTTTTGAAGAAACTTTTCAAATCTTTCGTCGGATATGAGGCCTATTTCGTGGCCTTTTTCAGTAAGGCGAAGGTCGGCATTGTCTTGACGGAGCAAAAGTCGGTATTCCGAGCGGCTCGTCATCATTCTGTACGGTTCTTTTGTGCCTTTTATGGTTAAATCGTCGATAAGGGTGCCTATATATGCCTCGCTCCTATCCAAGGTGAAAGTCTTTTCGCCCTTGATTTTAAGTGCAGCGTTAATTCCGGCAACAAGGCCTTGCGCCGCGGCTTCCTCGTAGCCGGAGCTTCCGTTGAACTGACCCGCGCCGTAGAGACCGGGGTTGTTTTTAAATTCCAGAGTAGCGGCAAGCTGTGTGGAGTCGGTGCAATCGTACTCAATGGCGTAAGCTGTACGCATCATGTGGGCGTTTTCAAGACCGGGCACCGAATGAAGCATTTTTGTTTGCACTTCTTCGGGCATGGAAGAGGAAAATCCCTGAATGTACATTTCTTCCGTGTCAAGACCCATGGGTTCCACAAAGAGCTGATGTCGTTTTTTGTCTTTAAAGCGAACCACTTTATCCTCAATTGACGGGCAATATCTTGGGCCTATGCCCTCTATCATGCCGCTGTATATGGGGGAGCGGTCAAGATTTTCGTTGATTATTCTGTGGGTTTCTTCGGTGGTGTATGTAAGGTAGCACACGGCTTTGTTTTCACCAACGTCCTCTGTTTCAAAGGAAAAAGGCACGATTTCGTCGTCGCCGTACTGCACTTCCATTTTCGAAAAATCTATGGTGCCGCGGTTTACTCTAGCGGGGGTTCCCGTTTTAAAGCGCTGAATTTCAATTCCTGCGTTTTTGAGGCACTCGGAGAGCTCGTTTGACGGGAAAACGCCGTCGGGGCCGCTCTCATAGCTCACATCGCCCACTATTACCTTACCTTTTAAGTAGGTACCCGTGGCGATTATTGCGGCTTTTACATCGTAGCGGGCGCCGATTTTGGTGAGCACGCTTTTAACTTCGCCGTTTTCACCAAAGCCGACTTCAATAATTTCCGCCTGCTTCAAGTCGAGATTTTTTTGAGTTTCAAGGGTGTGCTTCATTTCGGCGGAATATTTTTTTCTGTCCGACTGAACGCGCAAGCTGTAAACCGCGGGGCCTTTGCCCTTGTTTAAAATTCGCGACTGAATAAAAGTTTTGTCGGCGCATTTGCCCATTTCGCCGCCCAGCGCATCAATCTCGCGCACGAGGTGACCTTTTGCGGTGCCGCCTATACAAGGATTGCAAGGCATATTTGCAACGGTATCCATATTTATAACGAACATTATGGTTTTGGCGCCGAGTCTTGCCGCGGCAAGAGCCGCCTCACAACCCGCGTGACCTCCGCCGATTACCGCAACGTCGTATTCTCCGGCTTTATACTCTTTCATATCATCAATTCCTTTTCTATTTTCCTACACAAAATCTGTGAAAAATTCTGTCTACTATCTCCTCGCCCACTGTTTGACCAGTGATTTCGCCCAGGGCGGAAATTGCGTTTTCAATGTCTATAAACGTCATATTAAGGGGCATGGCGTTCTCTATGGCATCAACTGCACC
>CAZSIY010000114.1:0-5430 GCA_964606825.1 uncultured Oscillospiraceae bacterium
CCCTGACGACCGCAAAAGAGAAACCGAAAACGCGGCGGTAAGAGATATCGAAGCATCAAAAATTATGGTCTATCCCCTAATTCAGCACATCGGAGCGCCGTGTAATGCACTGGTTAAAAAAGGCGATCGGGTGCTTGCCGGACAAAAAATCGGCGACAGCGATGCTTTTGTTTCGTCTCCCGTACACTCTACGGTATCGGGAACCGTAACAGCTGTTGAAAAACGCCTTCACCCAAACGGCAAGCTGGTAATGAGCGTTGTTGTGGAAAACGATTTTACTTATGAGCTCTCCCCCGACATAACGCAAGAGCAAGATATCAAAAATCTTTCAACCGAGCAAATGCTTACTGCCATAAGAAGCGCAGGCGTTGTGGGCCTCGGCGGAGCGGCATTCCCCACACACATAAAATTAAACCCGCCCAAAGACAAAAAAATCGATTACTTTATTGTAAACGGTGCCGAATGTGAGCCCTATCTCACGAGCGACTACCGCGTAATGCTCGAAACTCCCGAACTTGTTTTTCAAGGTATCAACATAATAAAGAAAATTTTAGGTGTTGAAAAATGCTATATCGGCATCGAAAACAACAAACCCGAAGCCATAAAAATAATGAGCGAATGTGCAAAAAAATACAAAACTGCGGAAATCAAAGTTTTAAAAACCAAATACCCACAAGGGAGCGAAAAACATCTTATAAAAGCTGTTACGGGGCGTGAAGTTCCGAGCGGAAAACTTCCCGCAGATGTGGGCGTTGTGGTAGATAACATTGACACTTGCACGGCAGTTTTTAACGCCGTTGCCATAAACAGATGCGTTATGACAAGGGTGGTAACGGTTGCCGGCTCGGCGATTAAAAAACCGGGGAATTTCAGAGTGCGCCTCGGCACCTCATTTTATGATGTCTTAAAAGAAGCCGAATGTGATTTTGACAGCGCAAAAAAAATTATAATGGGCGGCCCTATGATGGGTACATCCCAAATCAGCACCGACGTTCCCACGATAAAAGGCACTTCAGCCATTTTGGCATTTACCGAAGACGAAACGTCAAAAGAAAAAACGGTAAACTGCGTTCACTGCGGTGCTTGCGTGGCACATTGTCCAATGAAACTCGTTCCCGCGCTTTTAAATTCTTATTCAAAGTCCGAAGATTTTGAAAAGCTCAAAAAGCTCAACATCTTCGATTGCATAGAGTGCGGCGTCTGTTCGTATACATGCCCGTGCAGAAACACAATAACGCAGAATATAAAAATTTCCAAAGCTAAAATTCGCGAAAGCGAAAAGAAGAATTGAGGTGTGAAAAGTGGAAAATCTCGTATGTTCTTATGCACCACACATAAGAAGTGAAAGATACATATCAAATACAATGAAAGATGTACTCATTGCCCTTATTCCGGCACTTTTGGGTTCTGTGTTCTTTTTCGGTATACGAGCACTTGTCGTAGTGGCGGTAAGCGTCTGCACATGCGTTTTGGCAGAATATATTTGGACAAGACTCGCAAAAAAAGATAACACCGTAACCGACTTAAGCGCCGCTGTAACCGGCGTACTTTTGGCATTTTGCATGCCGCCCGAAATTCCTTTTTACATGGTGATTGTAGGCGGGGTGTTTGCCATAATCATTGTAAAGAGCTTTTTCGGCGGATTGGGTCAAAACATCGTAAACCCCGCACTTGCCGCAAGAGCATTTCTTCTCGCCTGTTGGCCCGTTGCGATGACCAAATTTGCGTTTTCAAGCGTAGACACAATATCGGGTGCAACTCCTCTTGCCGTTGCGAAAGGCGTAGGCGAAGGCACCCTTGCAAGTTATACTGACTTGTTTTTAGGCACGAATATCGGCGGTTGCATAGGTGAAGTATCTGCACTGCTTATTCTAATCGGCGGACTTTACCTTGTAATACGCAAGGTTATAACTCCCGTTATACCCCTTACCTACATTATCACCGTAGGCGTATTCGGCGCGGTGTTTACAAAGCACGGACTTATGCAAGGCGACTTTCTTTACTCTGTTCTCTCGGGCGGCGTAATGCTCGGCGGATTTTTTATGGCCACCGACTACACCACAAGTCCCCTTACTTCAAAAGGGCAATTTCTGTATGCTCTTCTTGCCGGCGTTATAACGGGAGTTATTCGCGTTTATGGTGGCTATCCCGAGGGTGTTACATATGCAATTCTTGTAATGAATATTGCAACGCCACTCATAGACAAGGCATTTGTTCCGAAAAAATTCGGCAAGGCGGTGAAAGAAAAATGAAAAATACAAAGTTTATATTAAAACACGCTTCAATTCTCTTTGCAATAGCATTTTTGTGCTCGCTTATTTTAATTTTATGCAACAACTTAACTGAAAACAAAATTGCCGAACTCAAAGAAAAAACCGAAATCGAAGCTCAAGCCGAGGTTTTGCCCGCTGCTTACACCTTTGAAAGCACTAATATCAATTCTTTCGAAAGTTCCGTAGTAAGAAGTATTCTCGTAGGAAAATCCAAAGACGGAAAAACCGTGGGATATTGCGTAAAAGCTGAGCCCTCGGGTTTTGGCGGAAAAATCTCAATGATGGTTGGAATTACACAAGATTTTGAAGTGAACGGCGTAAAAATAACATCTATGAGCGAAACTCCGGGGCTCGGCGCAAAAGCCGACGAAACTTGGCTCAAACAATTTGTAAAAAAAGGCGAAAATATATCTGTTGTTAAAGGCGGAAATGCAGGAGAGAACGACGTAAACGCAATAAGCGGAGCCACAATTACCTCAAAAGCGGTAACAGAGGGCGTAAATGCGGCGATAAGCTCCGCAAAAACATTATCGAAAGCGAGGGCGGACGAAATTGGAAAATAATAATATAAAAATCCTTAAAAACGGCCTTATAGACGAAAACCCCACGTTTATTCAGCTACTTGGAATGTGTCCCACCCTTGCCGTTACCACATCGCTTATAAACGCAATAGGAATGGGACTTTCGGCAACTTTTGTTTTGATTTGCTCAAATCTTGCCATATCACTTGTAAGAAAAGTAATTCCATCTAAAATTCGAATAGCATCTTACATAGTAATTATAGCAACTTTCGTAAGCGTGATAGAAATGCTTTTAAAAGCGTATTTACCGTCGCTTTCAAATGCACTCGGACTTTTTATCCCACTTATAGTGGTAAACTGCATAATCCTTGCCAGAGCGGAAAGTTTTGCCTCAAAAAACAAACCCATACCCTCGGCAATAGACGGTCTTGGCATGGGGCTCGGATTTACGCTCGGTTTGAGTACGCTCGGCGCAGTAAGAGAAATATTGGGCGCCGGCACACTTCTCGGAATAGATATTTTTGCAGGTCACTACAACCCTGCAGTTATGTTTATCTTGCCGCCCGGTGCGTTTCTTGTACTTGGACTTATTTTGGGATTGTTCAACCTTATTAAAAAACACAAAAAGGAGGAAATGTAATGGGTATATCACACTTTCTTGAATTATCTGTTGCAGCAATTCTCGTAGAAAACTTTGTACTTGTAAAATTTTACGGAATATGCCCCTTCCTCGGAGTATCAAAGAAAACCGACACCGCTCTCGGAATGGGAATGGCAGTAACATTTGTAATGACGCTCTCCGCGGCGCTCACTTGGCTTGTATATCACATGATTTTGGTGCCTTTACACGTTGAATATTTGCAAACACTTGCCTTTATTCTTCTTATTGCGGCGCTGGTTCAATTCGTAGAGATGTTTGTTGCCAAAACAGTTCCAACGCTGTATAACGCGCTGGGAATTTATCTTCCCCTCATCACCACAAACTGTGCTGTGCTCGGCGTTACCCTTTTAAACATAGAAAAAGGCTTTAATTTCGTCGAAGCAATATGGTATGCATTTAGCGCGGCAATAGGTTTTACAATTGCCATAGTGCTGTTTTCGGGCGTCAGAGAGCGTTTAGAAAACGCAGACATTCCCGAAAACCTGAAAGGCTTCCCGATAGCGCTCATCACCGCAAGTTTAATAGCAATGTCTTTCCTTGGATTTCAAGGATTGTCGTTTTAGGAGGTTATTTACATGATTAGCGAAATATTAATCCCGGCTCTCGCCGTGGGAGCAACCGGCCTCGTGTTCGGCGGATTGCTCGGATTTGCCTCCATAGTTTTTAAAGTGGACAAAGACGAGAGAATTGATGCAATTTGTGAAATTCTCCCCGGCGCAAATTGCGGCGGCTGCGGATATGCGGGTTGCTCGGCACTTGCCGAAGCCATTGTTACCAAAGGCGAAGAGGCCGCAAAATGCAACCTCATGACCAACGAGAAAAACAAAACCATTTGCTCTATTATGGGAAAGGCCGCAAGTGCTGTAGTTCACAAAAAAGCAAAGTTAAAATGTAACGGAACATGCGATGTCTGTTCAAATCGTTACGACTTTTCCGGCATTGACAACTGCCAAGATGCCTACCTTTTAAACGGCGGCCCCAAAAGCTGTGAGTACGGCTGCATGGGTCTCGAAAGCTGTGTTGCCGTGTGCGAGTACGGCGCTTTGACAATAAAAGACGGCATTGCACACATAGACGGAGAAAAATGCATCGGTTGCGGCCGTTGCACAAAAGTTTGCCCCAAAAATCTTTTGGAGCTTGTTCCCTCAGACAAAAAATACACTGTATCATGTAGTTCCAAAGACAAAGGCGTAACGGTTAAAAACTACTGTTCAGCAGGCTGTATTGGCTGCAAAATGTGCGAAATGAAGTGTGAAGCCGATGCGATACACGTTGCGGACAACCTCGCCGTTATCGACTACTCAAAATGCACTTCATGCGGAATGTGTGCCGAAGTTTGCCCCAAAAACATAATCCTTAAATCGGAATTTTAATTTAAAAGGTACACTCCGAAATTTAAATATCCGGCAAATATTACCCATAAAACATACAGAATTAACAAATATGCCGCCTTTTCGGAAATAGCGTAAAACTTTCGGTATGTTGCAATTATCAGCGTAAACATAACAATAAGCCACAAAAACGCAAATAGGTATGCCGAAAATTTAAAGAATACTATTGACCATATAAAATTGAAAAACAGCTGTACTCCGTAATACGTGAGGGCGCTGTTTTTCAATTTTTGCGCCTTTTCGGAGCTCAATACAATATACGATGCTATCCCCATAAGAATATAAAGCACGCTCCACGCCACAGGAAAAATCCATCCCGGCGGGGTAAGCGACGGCTTTTCCACGTATTCAAACGCTTTCATGGCATCACCCGTGACAAATGCCGACACACCTCCCACAACAAGCGGAATTGCAATACATTTTATAAGCCTTGCAAAATTTATTTTCACAAAATCACCTCAATTTTATTTTATGCGGCATTAAAAAACTTATTCTTTCCTACTTGATATTAAAATCTATGAATTCAGGTATAAAAATTGGTAAAACGTTTGATTTTTTTTAATACATATGGTACAATATAGAAA
>CAZSIY010000115.1:0-5416 GCA_964606825.1 uncultured Oscillospiraceae bacterium
ATAAACTTCTGCTATGTATCAATCATACCATAATACACAAATTTTCTCAAGAAATATTTTAAAAAGCTCTGCTATACATTTTTATTTATAACCGGAGAAAAAAGTATTTCAGCGTATGCTTTTCAATATATCATCTATTTATTCAACCTTTAAATAATTTTCTCCCCATTTTGCAAGTTCGTAAAAAACAGGCAACATAGCTTTCCCTTTTTCTGTCAATGAATATTCAACATGAGACGGAATTTCATTAAATTGTTTTCAGTGAACAATTCCGTAATGTTCCAAATCCCGAAGAGTTGATGTAAGCATAGTATTGGTTATTTTGGGCAACGTCTTCTTCAATTCTCCGAATCTGCACGACGGTTGTTTGCATAATTCATATATAATATGTGTACACCTTTTTCCACTTATAAGCTCAAGCGTTTTTCTCATAGGTCAATTGTTTTTTGGGGTTGTGGTCAATATTTTATTCAAATATTGTTCTGCTGTTAAATCATTCTTTATAAAATTCTCCGGTATATTTAAATATACTAAATACATTTAATCTGCGTACTTGCTGTTTGTTTATATACATAGTATAATAAATATACCATAAAAAGTCAAGGAGTAACAAAAAATGAAAACTGCAATTATTTATTATTCAAAATTTCACAAATCTGTTTTAAAATTTGCTGAAAATAATTTGATTGAAAACAAAAAGTTGTTCTTCATTTATACATACGGAGCAAAAAAGATGGATACACCAAAGCGATATAGGATATTGTATCAAAAAAACAGCACATATTTTGGGTAAATTCGGTCGTTTTGGTTTCAATACATTCGGTCCATTTAAATTAATCGGCGGAATCGCAAAAGGTCATCCCGACAATGACGAACTTGATGATGCTTTGAATTTCTTTAACAATGTCACAAGTCTATAATCTGTATTCGCACTTGGTAATGAACAACCTCAGTTTTATGATGTATTATTATCGCATCATAAAACTGAGGTTAGGCCGCTTTTGTGTGACAAATTAAAGTCTTATTTCAACAGCCTTATCTATCAGCAATTCATCATCGGTTACAGTACAATTTAATGCTTCTATATTCACACCCAACTTCTCAGCCTCAATCAATGCCTCGGCAAATTCCGCGTGAGTAGTGCGATTAGGTGTGAAAAAAGCACAGTTTTTCATTTGAATTATAAAAAATACATACGCCTCATATCCGTCTTTTATGCACTCGCAAAGCTCATTTATATGCTTTACTCCACGCTCTGTCGGTGCATCGGGGAACATAACAACTCCGTTTTCCTCCAAAGTCACACCCTTTATCTCGGCAAAAATTTTCCTTTCGCCGACTTCGATATAAAAGTCAAATCTCGAATTTTTATATTTACATTCCGGTTTGATTTTTGTAATACCCCGGATAAAATTTCCGCTTTCAACCCATTCACCGAATACCTTATTGGGGGCTTGGCTATCCATATTGATTAGTCTATGCCCTTTAAACACCGATATCAAATCGTATTTCGTTTTTCTTGCAGGATTGTCCGAGTATTGCACAAAAATTTTTGCGTTTGGTATTAAAAGTTCATTGCACCTTCCTGTATTTTTTACATGGCATATTTCTTTTTTTCCGTCCAGTTCAATTTCGGCTATAAAACGATTGGGACGAGAAATAAATCTTGCCGGAAGTATATTATCATATTTCATAATTATGCTCCCAAAATCTTCTATTCAAAGGCAAACAGCGTTTCGCTAATCTCAAATATATCGTAATTCTGTTCGATAAATGTAGTTTTAGTATGAAAACGTTATATACAATTTGTTTTCCACCTCATCCGAGTTATTTCGCAACCCACTTTCCCCACAAGGTGAAGACTTTTTTATTCCTCACATTTCAAGTTTTAAAAATTTTATGCAATAAAATTCTGTTACGTGTCAATTATAACATGATTCGTGTGAAACATCAACTATTTCCATTGTTTATTCAGGATACTCATTATAAACATACAGCAAAAATTTCTAAATTATTACAAAATTGTTGCAATTATTTTCGATTTATGGTATACTGTATTCAAGGAAGTGAAATTGATTTGAAAATATTGGTTATAAGCGACACGCACAGAAACATCTCAAACGCTGTCGAACTCATAAAAATGCACGACCCCGACTATATTTTTCACTTGGGTGACATATGCGACGACTGCGAAAAGCTTGCCGAAATGTATAAAAACAAGATTATTCTTTCCGTTATAGGAAACAACGATTTTGGAGCTGCGTATTCCTATTTTCCCAAAGAGAGAACTTTCACCCTTGAGGGAAAAAAGTTTTTCATGTGTCACGGGCACCGCTACAATGTTAAATCCTCGCTTTTGTCGCTTACGATGCGCGCAAAGGAAATAGGCGCCGACGTTGCGCTTTTCGGCCATACTCACGAAAAATATTTGGAAGAAGAGGGTGGAATTATCATCTTAAACCCGGGCTCTGTAAGAAGCTACGGAATTATAGAAATAAACGACGGAAAAATTGATGCAAGGGTTGAAAACTATGAAAAATGATTTAGGTCTTTGCAAAAAAGAAATAATAAGAGAAATTAAAAACTCAAATACTTTGATAGGAAGAGATTTGCATTTTTTTGAAAGTGTAACATCTACATTTGACAAACTGGAAGAATTCAAGCCCAAAGAAGGACTTACCGTTGCGGCGGTTTGCCAAACAAACGGGCGCGGAAGACTTGGCAGACAGTGGAACAGCAAAAAAGGCGGGATTTATTTTTCGTTCATGCTTTTACCGAAGGAAAATGTCGAAGAAGCGCCTTTTATAACGCTTATATGCGCCCTTGGTGTTCAAAAAGCGCTTTCAAAATACGCCGACTGCCTGATAAAATGGCCGAACGACATTGTATGCGACGGAAAAAAACTTTGCGGAATATTAACAAAGGCAAATCTTACGGGAAACAGCATAAAAAGCATTTACGTGGGCATTGGAATAAATGCAAACAACGGCAATTTTTGCGACGAGCTTTCAAACGCCGTGTCTTTAAAAGAATTATGCGGCAAAAATGTTGACGAAAACAAGCTCCTGGCCGAGGTTTTGGAAGAGATAAGCCACGCTTATTACAGCCAAAGCCGAGAGCAAATTCTTTCATCTTACAAAAAGGCATGTGTGAATTTGGAAAACCAAGTTACAATTCACTACGCAAACGGCAAAGGTGACGAACACGGCATATGTAAAGACATTTTGCCCGACGGATCCATGAACGTTCAAACTAAAAACGGCATTATAAACGTAAATTCCGGCGAAGTTTCCGTAAAGGGAATTTACAATTTTGAAAGGACAAATTTATGATACTTCTTATAGATGTGGGCAACACAAACGTGACAATAGGTATTCACAACGGAAAAGAAATTTCCGCAAGCTGGCGCATGACCACAAATCGCGACTTAACCAGCGACGAAATAGGCATGACACTCAGAAATTATTTTTCACTCGGCGGGGTAAATCTCGAAGACATAGAGGGTACTATCATATCATCTGTTGTGCCGCCGATAATGTATTCGCTTATTCACGCCGTGAAAAAATATTTAAATCAAGAACCGATTGTCGTAAGTTCAAACTCCAAAATGAACCTTAAAATAAACTACGACAACCCTAAAGAGGTGGGGGCAGACAGGCTTGTAAACGCCGTGGGAGCTCTTGAAAAATACAAAGCACCTTTCATTATAATAGACTTCGGAACGGCAACAACTTTTTGCGCCGTTTCCGAAAAAAACGAATACCTCGGTGGCGTAATACTTCCGGGAGTGAAAATAAGCCTTGAAGCGCTGGTAGAAAAAACAGCGAAACTTCCCAAGATAGAAATCGCCAAACCCGAAAACGTAATCGGAACAAACACGGTAGAAAGTATGCAATCGGGCATGTATTACGGATATGCGGGAAGCGTTGACAACATAGTTTCCAAAATGAAGAAAACCATGGGCGATGACACTGCGGTAATAGCCACAGGCGGCCTTGCCTCGATGATTGCAAAAGAAGCTCATTCGATAGACATAATAGACCCCAAATTGACACTTGAGGGCTTAAAAGTTATTTACGATAATGAAACAGAAGGGAAAGAATAAGATTGAAACCACCGATTTTTACCGGTTTATATAAATATTCCAAAATGCAAAGAATACCCTTTAACGCCCCCGGGCACAAAGGGAAAGTAAACATGCGCGCACGTTCTCTCAGCCGCCTTGACTTATACGGCTCTTCAAAAGACGGCGACGCGCTCAATTTAAGAGAGCTTGCTTCCGTAAGCGAAGACGAAATAAGTCAAATGTACAAAACATACCGCACAATGTATTTAAGAAACGGCGCAACAAGCGGCATTTACGCAATGCTCGGCGCGTATCTAAAGCGCGGCGACAAAATAATTGTCGATAGGATTTGTCATCGCTCCGTTATAAACGGAATTATTATCCATGGCTTGGAACCTGTGTTTGTCGAAAGAAACTACAACTATCAAAATTCCATATACGACAGCATAAATCCCGAAGATGTTGAGCACGCAATTATTGCAAATAAAGATGCAAAAGCAATAATTATCACCTCGCCAACGTACTACGGCGTTGTGTCCGACATAAAGAAAATCGCAAAGCTCGCTCGTGCAAACAAAATGAAACTTCTTGTGGATGAAGCTCTCGGCGCTCATTTCGGATTTTGCGAAAGGCTTCCGATATCTGCGGCGCATTTGGGAGCCGACCTTTGCGTTCACAGCGCCCACAAAACCCTCGGCGCTTTTGGTGGTGGCGCGCTTTTACATATCAGCGACCCGGACATTGATTTTCAAAGAATTACAGACCTTGCGCGAATGTACGAAACCGCCGCGGCATCACCCGCGCTTTTGTGCACCCTGGAAAACAGCGTGTACTACGCTTTTGAAAACAGGGAAAGATTTGATTTTCTTCTCGCCGAGCTTGAAAAATGCCGCAAGGTGATATCAGAAAACACAGCAATTCGCTGGCTCGGAAGAGGTAGCGAGGGATTTGAAACGATATTCGAAAACGACCCCACTCGAATTGTGTTAAACTTTTCTCATGCTACAATGAGCGGATATGATGCCGCGCAATTTTTAAGAAAAAAATACAACATTGAAGTAGAGTCAGCAAGTGCAAGCAACGTAGTATGCCTTACCAGCATTTACAACTCATCTCATGAAATCAAAAAACTTTTTCATGCGTTGGCTTCGCTTTCGAAAAATGTTAAAACCAAAAATTTGATAATAGACGACATAAAAAGTGACATTGAGACCGGCGAACTGGATTTTCGTCTTTCACCCGAAAAGGCATTTAACGCTTCAAGCGAATTTGTTTCACCTGAACTTGCCGTCGGAAGAATAAACAAAAGAGTGATTTACCGCATGCCCGACGAAATACCGATAATTATTC
>CAZSIY010000116.1:0-5361 GCA_964606825.1 uncultured Oscillospiraceae bacterium
AATTTGATAAAGAAAAACTTCAGGAAAGACTTGCAAAACTTGCAGGCGGTGTTGCCGTAATCAAAGTAGGTGCGGCTACCGAAACCGAAATGAAAGAAATGAAGCTCAGAATTGAGGACGCTCTCGCAGCTACAAAAGCGGCTGTTGAAGAGGGTATAATCGCCGGTGGCGGCACAGCGTTCATAAACGCAATCCCCTCTGTTGAAAAGGTTTTCGACGAAGTAAATGAGCCTGACGAAAAAACAGGCGTTCAGATTATTCTTAAAGCTCTTGAAGCGCCCGTAAGACAGATTGCAAAGAACGCAGGTCTTGAAGGTTCCGTAATCGTGGAAAAAATCAAGGGTAGCGAGCCCGGTATAGGATTTAACGCACTTGTTGAAGAGTACATGGATATGGTAAGCAACGGCATTGTAGACCCGGCAAAGGTTACAAGAAGCGCTCTTCAAAATGCCGCAAGCGTTGCAAGTATGGTTCTTACAACGGAAAGCATTGTTGCCGATAAACCCGACCCGAACGCAAATGCCGCAGCAGCTGCCGCAGGCGGAGCAGGAATGCCCGGCGGAATGGGAATGTATTAATAATATAAAAATAAATGTGCACACAAAATTTTCGGATTTTGTGTGCATTTTTTTATTTTACCTCGCTGTTGTCTATTGCCCAATCAAGTAAAATGTTTATAAGTTCGTTTCGCGAACGGTTTGTTTTTCCCGAAAGTTCGTTTAACTTTCGTGTTGTTTCGTCTTTTATTCGTATTGAAAACGTGGTATAACCGTCTTCACCTTTCAAAGACTTTTTGCTTATAATAAGTTTTTCGTTCATAATAAAACACCTCAACATAATTTTAACTTGACATAAAACATATTAATATGTTATACTGTATAACATAAAAGATAACATAAGATAAAGGGTGATTTGTATGAAATGGTTCGAAAAGGTAAATTGCGGCGAAGTTTTAAGCGAAAATCCGCTTAAGAAAAATGATTGCTTGAGTATGTGCCTAAAATTTTTGGGTATTGTTTTTGTGATTGCAATTATAGGGGTTGCGTCTGGTAACAACGGCGAAAAAAGCGAAAAAAACACATCGGCAACAACACAAAATCAAACTCTTACCGATGAAGAAAAAGCACAAAAACTTTTAGACGAGGCAACAGCAAAATTCAGCAATGGTAACTATTCAAATGCGCTTGAAATTTGCGACAAGATATCAAACGAATATCCCAATACGGCAATTGCGACCAATATAGGAAATTTCAAAAATGAGCAAATAGGGAATTATCCTCGTTATACGGCAATAGATCTCATGAACGAATACGAAGTTAATGTTGTGAATGCCGACGAAAAATATACGGATAATGTTATGGTAATTTCCGGAGTGGTAAGCTCGATAGGAAAAACAAACGGCTACAAAAATCTTTGTGTTGTTCTAAGGTCCAATTCGCTTTTGTGGGGCGTTCAGCTCAATTTTAACACAAGCCGTACTGCGGAAGTATCAAACATAGTTCCCGGGAGCACGGTTACCGCGCTTGGAAAATGCACCGGGCAAAGCGGAAAACGTTTTCTTGTTTTGAATGGAAAAAACGTAATGATAGAAGATTGTATTTTAGTAAATTAGTAAATAGCGGCATTGCCGATATTAATATTAAAAAGGAGTAGATAGAAATGAAAAAATTTGTAAGCGGTTTTTTGGCAGGTTCCATGATTTTTGGAACAGTTTGTGCATTTGCGGTACAATATGCCGCAAATCCTGTTGATTTTAAGGTGCTTGTAAACGGTAAAGAATTTATCTCCGATCCACCGGCGCTCGAAGTTGAGGGGAGAACGTATCTTCCGCTCCGCGCAATAGGAGATGCGCTCGGCGTTCCGGTAAGTTGGAACGAAGAGTTAAGGCAGGCAGAGGTGGGAAATGCATCGAATTCTGCAAGCTCAAACGAGTATTCGAGAAATAATCCTGCGCCGATTAATGTTGTTCAAACTCATACTAAAAAATCAATTTTCGGATCTGTGACGGAAAATAATGTTTCTGTTCGTGTGTTGGAAGTAAAAAGAGGCGCCGAAGCTGAAAAGGTTTTGAAAGAGAATATGATTTACAGCAGTTTGACAGCTCCGCAAGAAGAAGAGGGATATGAATATCTTATTGCAAAAGTTGCTCTCTCGGTTTTAAATGTTGCCGATGATGGCGCGTTTGATGTAAATGATTATTATTTTAAGGCATTTAGCTCGAATAATGAAGAAATGCCCGATACAAAATATGACTATTATTTTGACTTGAAGCCGAAACTTACAGGAAGTCTTTATGCGGGTGGTAATATCGAAGGTTGGTTGACTCTTCTTGTAAAAAAAGATGATCCCGCCCCGAAACTCGCTTATAATCTCGACTATGAGGGCAAAAACGGAATTTGGTTTAAATTATACGAATAAGTAAGTCGGCGTGAAGAAAATTCGCGCCGATTTTGCTTTTTTCGGAAATCGGTTCATATTGACACATGCGCGAATTTGTGGTACAATTTCAAAAAATGGATTGACGGCAATGCTATAAAACGTGGGGTGAATTATGAATTTTTCGGACAACAAAAGTTTTATAAATATATCTTCAAGCGACATAAAAGAGATTTTGCAAAACGATGAAATAGGCGAAAACCTCGCCCTTGCCGCCGACAACGTGAGAAAAAGCGTTTACGGAAACAAGGTTTACATTCGCGGCCTTATTGAGTTTACCAATTTTTGCAAAAACGACTGTTACTATTGCGGCATACGCTGTTCAAACAAAAATGCGGTTAGGTACAGGCTCGGCGAAGAAGAAATTATTTCGTGTTGCGACGAAGGTTACAAACTGGGTTTCAGAACTTTTGTTCTCCAGGGTGGCGAAGATTTGCACTATAAAGACAGCGATATATGCGGCATGATTTTTAAAATAAAAGAGCGCTATCCCGATTGCGCGGTAACGCTTTCAATTGGCGAACGAAGTTTTGAGAGTTACAAGGCATTTTTCGATGCCGGGGCAGACAGATACCTTTTAAGGCATGAAACCGCCGATAAGAACCATTACGCCAAATTGCATCCCCAAAATATGAGCCTCGAAAACAGAAAAAAATGTCTTTTTGATTTAAAGAAAATAGGCTATCAGGTGGGCTCGGGATTTATGGTGGGCAGTCCTTTTCAAACGATTGATAACATAGTGTCCGATTTGCTTTTTTTGAGAGAATTGAGCCCCGATATGATAGGAATAGGCCCATATATCACCCATGGCGAAACACCTTTTAAAAACTTTAAATCTGGCCCTCTTGGCCTTACTTTAAAACTTGTATCACTTCTTAGGCTAATGTTTCCTCATGCGCTCATACCCGCTACCACGGCGCTCGGAACAATTCACCCAAACGGTCGTGAACTCGGTCTTAAAGTGGGTGCAAACGTTGTGATGCCGAATTTGTCTCCAGTGAGAGTGCGCGCGCTTTACGACTTGTACGAAAATAAAATATGCACCGGCGAAGAAACGGCGCAGTGCCGTTTGTGCCTTGAAAGGCGCGTGGCAGATGCCGGGTACGAAATAGTTAACGATATAGGAAATGTAAAAAGGTGAAAATATGGCAGAAATTACATTTGATAAATTAAAAGAAATGAACCCAAGCGATTATATGCTTGTTGATATAAGAAACGCGGTGTCTTTTGAATACGGTAAGATAACAGGTGCGGTAAACATGCCGCTTTCTGATTTTGACGAAACCGCATTGCCGCCCGAAAAACTCGCGGTTATCTATTGCAAAAACGGCTGCGAGAGTGCTCGCTTTGCCGAAAAGCTTTTGGAAAAAGGGATAAACGCGTGCAGCCTTGCGGGCGGATATACCGGCTGGATAAAGGAGAGAATTGCCTCAAATGAGGGAGGCGCCGCGGTGCTTGAAAGAGCTGAAAGAAGTATCCAAAAAAAGTTTCACAAAGAGCTTTTTTCAAAGTTTGCCTTTGCCACAAACGAGTATAGACTCGTAAGCGAAGGAGATAAGATTGCCGTTTGCATTTCCGGCGGAAAAGACTCCATGCTCATGGCAAAACTTTTTCAGGAATTGAAAAGGCACAACAAGTTTCATTTTGAACTTGTGTTTTTGGTAATGGATCCCGGTTACAGCCCCGAAAATCGCCAAGTAATAGAGCATAACGCAAAAATTTTAAATATACCCGTAAATGTGTTTGAAAGTACAATTTTCGATACCGTGTATAACATAGAAAAATCGCCTTGCTACCTTTGCGCGAGAATGAGAAGGGGATATTTGTATTCAAAGGCAAAAGAGTTCGGCTGTAACAAAATAGCTCTCGGACATCATTTTGACGACGTGATAGAAACCACGCTCATGAGCATCTTGTACAGCGGACAAACACAAACTATGATGCCGAAACTCAAAAGTACCAATTTTGAGGGCATGGAGCTTATACGCCCTATGTATCTTATACGCGAGGACGATATAAAGCGCTGGCGCGACTACAACGAGCTGTATTTTATACAGTGCGCGTGCAAATTTACTCAAATGTGCAACGAACAAGAGGTTATGTCCGATAAAACGAGTTCCAAAAGGCTTGAAACCAAGCACATTATTGCCGAACTTAAAAAAACGAACCCTTATGTTGAAAACAATATTTTCAAAAGTATGCAAAACGTAAACCTTGAAACGGTTATCGCATATAAAGACAAAAACGGAACACACAGCTTTTTGGATAATTTTTAGCGGAGGAATTATGATAAATCAATTTGCGAGAACGGAGCTTCTTTTGGGAAAAGAAGCCGTGGAAAAACTTAAAAACGCGCGCGTTGCGGTGTTCGGAATAGGCGGCGTTGGCGGTTATGCCGCCGAAGCTCTTGTAAGAAGCGGCATCGGCACAATAGATATAATAGATAACGACACTGTTAGCATTACAAATGTAAACCGCCAAATATATGCCACGACAGACACCGTTGGGCGTTGTAAAACAGACGTTGCAAAAGAGCGAATGAGGAGCATAAATCCCGATGTGACGGTAAACGATTACAGAATTTTTTACATGCCCGAAACCGCGCATTTTTTCGATTTTACAAGCTATGATTACGTGGTGGATGCAATAGATACCGTTACGGGGAAAATAGAGCTTATTTTAAACGCAAAAAAAGCAAATACACCGATTATAAGCTCAATGGGCGCCGGCAATAAATTAAATCCCACCGCATTTGAAGTTGCGGATATTTACGAAACTTCGGTTTGCCCGCTTGCGAGAGTTATGAGACGTGAATTAAAGCAAAGAGGCGTTGGTTCGCTTAAAGTGGTTTATTCCAAAGAAAAACCCCTTACTCCCAAATACGCAAGTACTGAAGAGGGAATAGAGAGGCGCAGTATCCCCGGA
>CAZSIY010000117.1:0-5323 GCA_964606825.1 uncultured Oscillospiraceae bacterium
GTATTGCGGGAAGAGCATCTTTTATGCGCATATTCAAAAGTCCGGCAATCATTGCCCCGCTCCACGCTCCTGTTCCGGGGAGCGGAATTGCCACAAATATGAGTAAGCCGAGCTTTTTATATTTTGTTACGCTTTCGCTTTTCCTTTTTGTTCTCTCACCAAGCCATTTTCCGACTTTGGAAAATGTTTTTGTTTTTAAAAGCCACTCTACAATCGGGCGTATAAACCAAATCACAAATGGCACGGGAAACATGTTTCCGATAACGCTTATAAGATAAACGCGAAACCAATTGAGACCCAACGCAACGCCGAAAGGTATCGCGCCGCGAAGTTCCACCACTGGAAACATAGACATCAAAAACACGGCAAAGTCTTTATTTATTGACGCTAAATACGCTTCTAATGTCTGCAACATTACTTTGTACCGAAAATTCTGTCGCCGGCATCTCCGAGGCCGGGAACAATGTAGCCATGCTCGTTGAGCTTTTCGTCTACAATTCCGCAATATATGTCGATATCGGGGTGTTCATCGGCAATTGCCTTGATACCTTCGGGAGCCGCAACGATACAGCAGAATTTTATGTGCTTAACGCCTCTGTCTTTCAAAAATCCCACAGCCGCCTTACTTGAAACACCGGTTGCAAGCATCGGATCTACGAGAATTACATCTCTCGAAGCGATATCTTCGGGCAATTTGCAATAGTACTCAACAGGCTGAAGTGTTTCATGGTCACGGTAAAGGCCTATATGGCCTACCTTTACATTCGGCATGAGTTTTAACATTCCATCTACCATGCCCAATCCCGCACGCAAAATGGGAACAATTGCAAGTTTTTTTCCTGCGATTATTTTTGTGTTTGCCGTAGCAATGGGAGTTTTAATCTCAACATCTTGCATGGGAAGATCTCTTGTAACTTCATATCCCATAAGCATTGCTATTTCATTTACATACTCGCGGAATTCCTTTGAGCCTGTTTCCACGTCTCGCATTTTTGAAATTTTGTGAATTATGAGCGGATGCTCCATAACTTCAACATTGTCATAAAGCGGATATTTCATCTTTTTTCCCTCCGTAAATTAATTATTTTCTATTTCTGTAATTTTATTGACTCTTACCTCATGCCTACCGCCAAGAAAATCGTTTGTGAGAAATTCTTTTGTTATTTCTTTGGCAAGTTCGGGACCGATAACTCTTCCGCCCATTGTAAGGACGTTGGAATTATTGTGTTGGCGAGTCATTTTTGCACTGAATGTGTCGTGGCACTGAGCCGCTCTTATTCCCTTATATTTATTTGCGCAGATATTCATGCCGATACCCGTACCGCAAACCAGTATTCCCTTATCGCAATCGTCGTTTGCAACGAGCGCGCAAACTTTTTTTGCAATGTCGGGATAATCGACACTGTTTTCGTCGTATGTACCTACATCGTTATATTCATAACCGTTTTCCGTAAGATATTTAATAATTTCCTGTTTAAGCTGAAAACCGCCGTGGTCGCAACCTATTGCTATCATGAGTTAGTCCTCCTTATTTTCTCTTTCTTCCCTTTCACGCTCAGCTTGTGATTTTCTGAGATAAACGGGATTTAATGTATATACGTCGTCAAAATCGCCTTTTGCCGCTCTTAAATACGCGGCATATGCAATTGACGATGCTTTCGGTAGCACCAAGTGAGGCGCGGCAACGCTCCACTCATTTTCCGAACATTCGTTTATTCTTTCGCGGTGAAAAACCGCACCGTCTCCGGCAAAAATAACCTTTTGACCCGAAAGCTCTTTTAAAACTTCATCAATATGCACTGCCCTGTCTAAACATATTTTTTTGCCGTTTTTGTAAAGCGCATTGTAAACTTCATTTCTTCTGGCATCTGTCATAGCACATATTACAGCATCGCAATGTGCAAAGTTTCCCGCAATAGCATCAAGCGAAGAAATTCCCACAATAGGTTTTCCGAGAGCTTGCGCAAAAGTTTTTACAGTCGCCATGCCAATCCTTAAACCCGTAAATGAACCCGGGCCTACCGACACCGCAAAAACATCTATATCATCGAGCGAGAGTGAAGCTATATTTAAAAGGCTGTCCGTCATCGGCATGATGGTTGTGGAATGAGTAAGTTTATTTGAAACGCTAAACTCGCCGAGTAATTTTTTGTCATTCATAATTGCGACGGTCGCGGTAAGTGTAGAGGTATCCATTGCCAATATATTCATATGCTCACATCTCCTTCAACCGTTATAATTCTGTAATCTTCCGACACATTTAAATCTTTTTCGATATTTATTTTCAAAAGGCGCTCGTTTTCTAAAATTTCAGCAATATTTACCGCCCATTCTATTACGATGATTCCTCCGCGAGCAAGGTAATCTTCCCAGCCGATATCGTACATTTCGTCCGCACTTTCTATCCTGTAAACGTCAAAGTGGAAAAGCGGAAGAATTTCTCCCCTGTATTCATTTACTATGGTAAACGTAGGGCTTACCACGCGGTCACGAATTTTAAGACCCTTTGCAAGTCCGCGAACAAAGGCGGTTTTACCCGCGCCGAGGTCGCCGTCTAAGGTGATAATCTCCCCGCCTTCTAGGCGCGATGCAAGAGCGCATGCTATTCTTTCTGTTTCCTCACAACTGTTTGATTTATATATCATTGTTTACTCCGTATTGTACACACCGACCCGGCAGACATTCCCAGGCCTTCGCCCTCAAATCCCAGATGCTCTGTTGTTGTAGCTTTTATGCTTACGGCACTCTTCGCGATTCTAAGAGCTTGTGATATGTTTTCTGCCATTTTCTCTGTATATGGGGCAATTTTCGGTTTCTGAGCGATAAGAGTAACATCTATGTTGTTAACCTCATATCCGTTTTCGTCCAAAACCTCGCCCACCCTTTGTAAAAGTTTAGTACTGCTTATTCCGCGATATTTTTCGTCGGTATCGGGAAAAAGTTTCCCTATATCACCCAAAGCGGCGGCGCCGAGCAAAGCGTCCATTACCGCATGAGTTAAAACATCGGCATCGGAATGGCCCTCAAGCCCCAATTCGTATTCTATTTCCACGCCTCCAAGAACAAGTTTGTACCCCGGTTTTAAAACGTGAACGTCGTAGCCGAAGCCTATGCGCATTATATCAACCCCTCAACAAGTTTAATATCCGTTGCATTTGTTATTTTAATGTTGCACATATCGGAGCTTACAAGTTTTATACAAGATCCGTATTTTTCCGCAAGCATGCAATCGTCGGTAGCTTCAAATCCTTCGAGTGCGGCTTTTTTGTGAAACTGTAAAATCATATTTTTTTCAAAGGCTTGCGGCGTTTGAATTTGCCACACTTTATCTCTGTCTATTGTAGAAGATATGAATTTTCCGTCTTGAGACAGCTTAAGGGTATCCACCGCGCGAACGCCCGCAGAGCATGCACCGTACTCCACCGCCGCATCACAACAATTATCTATCGTTTCAATGCTCACCGCAGGTCTTGCGGCATCGTGAATGAGAACATGTGTAACATCGTCTCTGAGCTGTTTTAAGCCTTCAAAAACGCTTTCTTGGCGGGTCTTGCCGCCCTCGGTGATTTTGCTGACTTTTTTAAATCCGCATTCGGCACAAATATCACTGCAATACACCAAATAGTCGCCACTTGCCACGATTACTATTTCCGATATTTTTAAACTTTGCTCAAATTTTCTTACAGTATGAGCAATAACCGGGCAATTACCAAGCATTGCATACTGTTTGGGAATGGTGGAGCCAAATCTCGTTCCACTGCCTCCGGCGGCTATTACCGCCGCAAATTTGCAACATTCTTTCAAAGCAAATGCCTCCCTTTAGTTGAGGAATTTTTCAGCTTCAGATGACATACCTTCCTTGTTGCACACCGTATTAAATCTTACATCCTTACCTTTGAGCTCTCCGAGAGATTTGGGAATTTCCATTCCGCTTTCTTCGGCGAGCATATCCAAAAGCTCAAATTCATCTTTTCCGTCAAGTGATTTATCGCAAACGGCTTCAAGCACGCTCATATTAAACTTAAACGGATTTGCCGTTGAAGCGACTACGGTTTTTGTGCTGTCGCCCGTTTTTAACGCATAATCGTTATAAACTTTTACGGCAACCGCAGTATGAGTATCTATTGTATATCCGTATTTTTCTTTAACGGAGCCTATTGTTGATTTTGTTTCCTCGTCACTGCAGCAACCGGCGGCAAAATCCTGTTTAATCTTTTTAAATATTTCGTCGGAAACCGCATATTTACCCTCGCTTGAGAGCAATTCCATGTAATTTTTTATCAAAGCATCGTCGCCGCCCGACATAATGTACAAAAGTCTTTCGAGGTTTGAAGATATAATTATATCCATAGATGGCGAGATTGTTGTTTTAAACACTCTGTTTCTGTCGTACGTGCCGTTTTCAATAAAATCAGTAAGCACGTTATTGCTGTTTGACGCGCAGATGAGTTTATTTACCGGAAGACCCATATTTTTAGCATAATAAGCAGCAAGAATATTGCCGAAATTTCCGGTGGGAACGCAAATGTTTATTTTATCGCCCAAATTTATTTCGCTATTTTTAAGCATATCACAATAAGCGGAGAAATAGTACACGATTTGAGGAGCAAGCCTTCCCCAGTTAATGGAGTTCGCACTTGAAAGAACATAACCGTTTTTCTCGGCACGAGCGGCAAAATCAACATCGGTAAATATCTTTTTAACGCCGGTTTGAGCATCATCAAAATTACCGCGAACGGCAACAACCGACACATTTTTTCCTTCTTGAGTTGCCATTTGAAGTTTTTGAATTTTCGACACGCCGTCTACAGGATAGAAAACCTGGATTTTGGTGCCATCAACATCTTTAAAGCCTTCAAGAGCGGCTTTTCCGGTATCGCCCGAAGTTGCAACCAAAATTACAACCTCCTTATCTTCGCCGGTTTTCTTCATTGCTTTTGTAAGCAAATGAGGCAAAATTTGAAGAGCCATATCTTTAAACGCGCACGTTGGGCCGTGCCAAAGTTCTAAGACATATGCGCTGTCGTTTAGTTTTTTTACAGGAGCTATGGCATCGGAGCCGAATTTTTCTGCAGTGTAGGCATTTTTTGCGCAATCGGAAATTTCGTCCGCGTTATAATCTGTAAAGTATTTTCCCAAAATATATTCCGCACGTTCAACATACGTGTTTTGGGAAAGCTGTTTTATTTCTTCCAAAGTGATTGTAGGAATACTTTCGGGCACAAAAAGGCCGCCCTCGGAAGATATTCCTTTTTTCACGGCATACGCCGATGAAACACTTATATTTTTATTTCTGGTGCTTTGATATTGCATGCTACATAAC
>CAZSIY010000118.1:0-5305 GCA_964606825.1 uncultured Oscillospiraceae bacterium
AGAAAACATCAAAGTGGGATTTATCTTCCTGCACGATGAAAACTCAACTTACGACAAGAATTTTATGGACGCGGCTAACGCTGCAAAAGAAGCTCTCGGCCTTTCCGACGAGCAGGTAGTTTTCAAAACAAACATTCCCGAGGGTAATGAATGTTATGAAGCTGCGGCAGACCTTGCAGACCAGGGGTGCAACATTGTTTTTGCAGACAGCTTCGGCCACGAGCCTTATCTTATTAAGGCCGCAAAAGAATTTCCCAATGTAGAGTTCTGCCACGCTACAGGTACTACGGCACATACCGAAAATCTTAAAAACTTCCATAATGCTTTCGCATCAATATATGAGGGAAGATATCTTGCGGGTATCGCTGCCGGTATGAAACTCAACGAAATGATAAACGACGGCAAATTCACCGCCGAAGAAGCAAAAATCGGTTACGTAGGTGCATATACATATGCAGAAGTTATGTCCGGTTATACATCTTTCTTCCTCGGTGCGCGTTCCGTGTGCCCCACAGCTACTATGGAAGTACAGTTTACGGGAAGCTGGTATGACGAAGCGCTTGAAAAAGAAGCCGCTACAAAACTCATAAGCAATGGTTGCAAACTCATAAGCCAACACGCCGATTCTATGGGCGCTCCCACAGCTTGTGAAAACGCAGGTGTTCCCAACGTTTCCTACAATGGAAGCACACTTTCTGCTTGCCCGAACACATTTATTGTTTCTTCGAGAATTGACTGGGCCCCTTACTACGAGTTTGTTGTAAACAGTGTTCTCGAAGGTAAAGAAATTCCTTATGACTGGTGCAAAGGTATTTCCGAAGGCTCTGTTGTTCTTACCGATGTAAACGAAAAAGTTGCCGCTGATGGAACAAAAGAAGCTATCGAAAAAGCAAAGAATGAACTTGCAGACGGAACACTTCATGTGTTTGACACTTCCAAGTTCACCGTTGAAGGCAAAAACCTCGACTCCTACATGGCAGACGTAGATACAGATGAAAATTATGAGAAGGATACGGAAGTTATTTCCGACGGATATTTCCACGAGTCTGAGAAACGTTCGGCTCCTTACTTTGATATCCAGATTGACGATATCAAACTTCTCAACACAATGTTCTAAAATTATTTAAAACAACTCGGGCGGGGCAAAACGCTCCGCCTGCGGTTGTTTGCATTACAACATTTGTATGACAGCTTGAAAACAGGGCGCAAAGTTTGCGCTTTGTTTTTAGGCTACCGACAAATGCTTTTTATATTTTACGAAAGGAATGGTTTACCATATGGCAACAAATGCTGCTGTAGAGCTTAGGCATATTACCAAAACATTCGGTAAAGTATATGCCAACAAAGATGTTTCGCTTACTTTCAACAGAGGAGAGATATTGTCAATTCTCGGCGAAAACGGAAGCGGTAAAACAACGCTTATGAATATGATTGCCGGTATATATTTTCCCGACAGTGGGGAAATATTAATCGACGGCAAAGAGGTGGTTATTCATTCTCCCAAGGATGCTTTTAACTACAAAATCGGTA
The DNA here is from genome assembly GCA_964606825.1 of uncultured Oscillospiraceae bacterium. Classification (GTDB taxonomy): domain Bacteria; phylum Bacillota; class Clostridia; order UMGS1810; family UMGS1810; genus CAKSIN01. The sequence goes on from CAZSIY010000118.1 coordinate 1,531, forward strand.
TGATACATCAGCATTTTAAGCTTGTTGATGTTTTTACTGCTGTTGAAAATATTGCTTTGGGCCTTGATGACAACAGCGAATTTTCAATGAAAGATTACGCCGAAAAAGTTAAAGATATTTGCGATAAATATGGTTTTGAAGTGGACCCTTACAAAAAAATATACGAAATGTCCGTTTCTGAAAAACAAACCGTGGAGATAATAAAAGTGCTTTTTAGAGGCGCCGACATTTTGATTTTGGATGAACCTACAGCGGTTTTAACACCTCAGGAAACAAGAAAACTTTTTGCAGTTCTCAAAAAAATGCGTGATGCCGGAAAATCCATTGTTATAATTACGCATAAATTGCACGAGGTGCTCTCGCTTTCCGATAGAGTTTCCGTGTTGCGAAAAGGCGAATACGTGGGGACTGTAAAAACTTCCGAAACAAATGAAACTGAGCTTACCGAGATGATGGTGGGTAAAAAAATAACTCTCAACATCAATCGTTCCGAGCCTAAAAATGCTGAGGACAGGCTTGTTGTTGAAAATATTAAATGCTTAAATCGTGAGGGTGCTACCGTTCTCGACAACGTTTCTTTTACTGCTCGCGGCGGTGAAATACTTGGTATTGCGGGCATTGCGGGAAGCGGGCAGAGAGAACTTCTCGAAGCAATAGCGGGTCTTCAACATTTGGACGGCGGAAAAATTCTCTATTATAATCCCAAAAACGGTAACGTGGAGAATTTGCGTGACAAAACCCCTCTTCAGATACGTGATATGGGTGTTCGTCTTGCTTTTGTTCCCGAAGACAGAATAGGCATGGGGCTCGTTGGAAACATGGACATTGTAGACAATATGATGCTCCGCAGTTATCGTAAGGGTAAGAGCGCGTTTTTGGAGCGTAAAGCTCCCAAAAATCTTGCCGAGAAAATCATAGAACGTTTAGATGTAGTAACTCCAAGTGCCAATACACCTGTAAGCCGTCTTTCCGGCGGAAACGTTCAAAAAGTTCTCGTAGGGCGCGAAATTGCTTCGGCACCTACGGTTCTTATGGCGGCATATCCTGTTAGAGGACTTGATATCAACGCTTCGTACACAATTTACAACCTTTTAAACGAGCAAAAAGAAAAGGGCGTTGCTGTAATGTTTGTTGGCGAAGATCTCGATGTTCTTTTAGAACTTTGCGACAGAATTCTTATTATCGGCGGCGGAAAAGTTGCCGGCGTAGTGGACGGAAGAAGTGCTTCAAAAGAGGAAATAGGCCTTCTCATGACAAAATCTTCCGACAGTGAAGAAATAAATTCAGATGCGGAGGCGAGTGTAAATGAGTAAAATATTCGGCGGTGTGGGTGAGCCGCTTTTTCATATCACCAAAAGAAGTGGGATTGTGTGGTGGAAATCGTGGATTATACGTATTGTTGCGGTGCTTGCCGCTTTGATTGTGTGCGGATTTGTTACGTTATCCCTTACAGGTTTAAATCCGATAGATGTGTATATTTCGATGTTTGACGGTGCATTCGGCACGGAGCGCCGCATGTGGAACTTAGTGCAAAACGTTGCAATGCTTTTGTGCGTTTCACTCGCGGTTACACCGGCGTTTAAAATGAGATTTTGGAACATCGGTGCCGAAGGCCAGGTTTTGGTTGGCGGCCTTGCAACAGCGGCATGTATGATATTTTTGGGAAATAAAGTCCCCACGCCGCTCCTTATTGTAATAATGGCTGTGGCAAGCATCGCCGCTGGCGCTGTTTGGGCGTTTATCCCCGCAGTGTTTAAAGCGAGATGGAAAACCAATGAAACGCTTTTCACACTTATGATGAACTATGTTGCTATACAGATTGTTGCGTATTTTACGCTTGTTTGGTCGGTTCCGAAAGGCTCGGGAACGCCGAGAACACTTGAATACGGCCAGCTTCCGGCAATTGGCGGTTATCCGTATCTTTTAAACATTATAATAGTTGCCGTTTTAACCGTTGCAATGTATATTTATCTTAAATACAGTAAGCAAGGGTACGAAATTGCAGTAGTGGGCGAGAGCGAAAATACCGCGAGATACATAGGTATAGACATTAAAAAAGTTATAAAACGAACTATGCTTCTCTCGGGAGCAATATGCGGTGTAGCGGGATTTTTACTTGTTGCGGGAACGGACCATTCGTTAAAGAGCGATACTGCCGGCGGCCGTGGATTTACCGCTATAATGATTTCATGGCTTGCAAAGTTTAACCCGGTATTTATGGTTATCACTTCGTTTTTGATTGTTTTCCTTGAAAAAGGTGCATCAAAGATATCTGAAGTTTACAGGTTGAACGACGCTTTTTCCGACATTATCACCGGAATAATAATATTCTTTATCATCGGAAGTGAGTTCTTTATTAACTACAAAATTAAATTGTATACTGATAAGGGCGAGGAGGTTTCAAAATGATTTCAATAATTATTCAGCGTGCAGTAATGCAAGGTATTCCGCTCTTGTTTGGCTCTACGGGTGAAATTCTCACAGAAAAATCGGGTAATTTGAACCTCGGTATTCCCGGAATAATGTATGTGGGCGCAATCAGCGGCGTAGCGGGAGCGTTTCTTTACGAACAGTCCTGCGGCGGCAATGTAAATGCGATTATGGCAATTATCATTCCTCTTTTGGCATGTGTAATAGGTTCACTTCTAATGGGCCTTATATATTGCTTTTTAACGGTAACTCTTCGCGCAAATCAAAACGTTACCGGATTAGCGCTTACTACTTTCGGAACAGGTATAGGAAACTTTTTCGGAGGTTCGCTTATAACAATTACCAAAAGCGATGTTCCGTCAATTTCACTCAGTGCCACAAGTAAAGCATTTAAAACTGCTTTGCCTTTTGCTGATAAATTAGGCAAATTCGGCGATGTGTTCCTGTCGTACAGTTTTCTTGCGTATTTGGCGATAATTATTGCTTTTGTTGCTTCTCATGTTTTAAACAAAACAAGAGTCGGCCTTCATCTTCGCGCTGTGGGCGAGAACCCGGCAACTGCCGATGCGGCGGGAATTAACGTTACAAAGTATAAGTATTTTGCAACATGCATAGGTAGTATTGTTGCAGGTTTGGGCGGTCTTTATTATGTAATGGATTACGCAAACGGCGTTTGGTCGAACAACGGCTTTGGTGATCGCGGCTGGCTTTCTATTGCACTTGTAATATTTGCTTTGTGGAAACCGAGTGTAACGATAATAGGTTCGTTTTTGTTCGGACTTCTTTACGTTATTCCCACATATTTACCGGGTATCAGCGTAAATGCGAAAAAACTTTTTGAAATGCTTCCCTACGTTGTTACGATATTTGTTCTCATACTTACAAGTATCAGAGAAAAACGTGAGGATCAGCCGCCGGCATCACTTGGACTGGCGTATTTTAGAGAAGAACGATAAAAATACGGGTTGCAAAATTTTTGTAATTTTGCAACCCGTATAAAAAGTAACAGGGCGCTTTCGCGCCCCATATGTACTTTCTTATTCTTCAATTGGTGCTTCGTTGTACATTTCAAGAACTTTGGTTTCGATGTACTGTCTGAAATCAAAATTGATAGGATGTGCAACATCTTTAAATGAGCCGTCTTTAAGGCGCTTGTTCGGCATTGCTATAAAAACTTTGCCCTCATTTTCGATAACCTTAATGTCGTGAACGGCAAAGCAATCGTCGAAAGTAACGGAAGCTATCGCTTTCATTTTGTTTTCAGTGTTAAATCTTTTAATTTTAATATTTGTAATCTCCATTCCAAACTACCCCTTTGAAATAAAATAATGTTATTATAGTAATA
>CAZSIY010000119.1:0-5260 GCA_964606825.1 uncultured Oscillospiraceae bacterium
TACAAGAGCAAACGAAAAGGTAAATATAAATCATTACTTCAACATTCATGCGCTATTTACCTCCCCATAATTCTTTTATCACACCGTACGAGTCTTTTAATCTCTCATGAAAAGTAACGTCGTTGCCCCACTCTTTGAGTTTAAAGGGTTTGAGCTCCGTGCGACCGTTGCCGCCCGTTGTGGCGCCGATGTACATTTTATCGATTTTTATAAATTCTATGCCGTATTTTTCGTAATAGTCATCATGGATCATCATTTCGGACGGGTCGCCGAAGTTTAGAATTTGCCACGGAAGTTTAAGCTCTATGCTGTCGCCGTTTGCGCAAAAATCCGCAAGAGAATTAAAGTCCGCACTATCGGGATTGGCATTGCCGTAGGTGAGTTTTCCCGTGTTAAACGTCATATCCAAAATTTCACCGCTATTCGCGGGTGTAACTTCCTTTTTATGCAAAATCAAGTTTATATCTTTAAAAAGCGGCGAATCTTTATCGGGGATATTTCCAGTTTCGTATGTATTGAATTTATATATTTCAAAAGCGAAGGTGGAGCGAAGAGCTTCATAGCGTTCCTGAACCAGTATACGGCTGTTTTCCTTACCGTTTATAGCCACGAGAAAATCTGCGGCCCTGTCAAACTTGAGTTCAAAATTTTCGCAATAGTTACTGCCCGATTTTTGGGTTGTATCTATGGGGAGATATATAGTATCGTTTTCAAAATCTAAATTCTTTTTGTTAATCAAAAAATACATGTATTTTTCGTCATATTTTGCCGAAACCGACATGCCATTATATTTTAGCACCAAATCATCTTTAGACCACTCCGAGAAATCGCCGTCCACATAGCAAACGGATTTTTCTTTGCCGGGGTCGAAAGTGAGTATCCCGAAAAATTGCTCATTTGTTTGATAGTCAGACCAATAGGGATTTCGTTTAAGGTCTACGGAATGAAGAGTATTCCACGTTCTCTTAAACCACTCGTCCTGCCAGGAGAATATACAGCTTCCCGCGCATCCTGCGGCCTTTATATCCTCATAGCATGCTTTTAAAGCGGCGCCTTGCTCGCTTTCACTCATGGCCCCCTGGTTTCTGCCTGTATTAAAGTCAATATGCGCCATCGCCCTTGACGTGGGTATGCCGAATTCCGAAATAACAACGGGAATTGTATGGTGCTTTACAAGCATTGCAAGATATGCTCTGTATGTATTCAAAACGCCGTTTTCATCAGTAAATTCGCCCTCGGAAATACCGTATTCTCCCCAATCCGCAATGTACGTGAGATAGTCGGGAAAGTATGGATAAACGTGATACGAGGCAAAGTGACCCGATTTAAATTCATCGGTAGGTAATATATTTTCAGTATTTACCGTTGCGCATTTTTTCACAACCGCCCTATCTATTGTGGGATAGGTAAAAGGGTCTGTGGTGGGCCAATTGGCAAACGCCATGAGGCGCTGATCGCCGTAGCGCTTGGTTTCGTAATCCGTCACTTTATCAGCAACGCGCGTAAGCATTGCTTCAAAGGGTGATGCATCGGGCGAAGTATAAAAATATTTGCCGCTGTAATTTAAAATTTCTTCATCATCTCTGTATTTATCATCGGTATAGGCAACCACAAGGTCTTCCCACTCAACGCCCAAAATATAGCCTATAACCCAGGGTGAAACGTCTTTTAAATAGCTTCCGTGGCCTGCGCTGGCAACTTTTCCCAAATTGATTTTTCGATTGCCGTGAATAACATCTACCATGGTTTTGCAATCTTTTAAAAACGTGCCGTAAAAATCTTTGTGATAGGCATCTTTATAGGAATTCATAACGTGATCATTTACCCACACGCCGTGCAAAAGATACAGGGGATTTTCTCTGCCGTTGTTGTACTCGTAAAAAGCTTCGTAAAACGGCTGTGACTGTATGGTGTAAATTCTTACGGTGTTTACGCCCATGTCCTGCATCATGCCAAACCAACGCATATAAGTTTCTTTGCCGATATTAAAATCGGTTGACCACTCTCCGGGGTAACCGGAACCCAAATCGGCGCCTTTTATTTCAAATGGTTTAAATTCGCCGTTTTCTTTTAAAAGAATTTGCCGACCTTCTGTTGTGGCGTTTACCTCAATTTCGGAGCTTTGAAGAAAAGGAATGTATACTCCCAAATGAAAATATGCATAATTTACCGTAAGATAAATCATCAAAAGCGATATAACGGTAATAATAAACTTTTTCATACATAACTCCTTACTGCTCATGCGCCTCGTGAGACTCGTGCGTTTTTGATGCCGCGGAATACTGTTTTAAACTCTCTATGTTTTTATCCATCCAAACAAGCCTTTCCATAAGGCACTCGCGCATGTCTTCCACGGCTTCTTCGTAGCTTCGCGGGTTTCGCCAATGGGGCTTTAATCTGTCGTGCTTTTTGTCGAAAGAATATCCCCACACTTCGTAATTTCTTTTAATTGACGGCCCAAGCCACTTTATCGTATCATCTATAAATTCATTTAAATATTCCTCGGACAAAATATTTTTTCTGAGTTCATTGTACCTTTTGACGATTGCCTCGGAAAAATCTTTGTCTTGAATTATTCTGTTAAACCACAGTGTTCCGAACATTGCAAAGCCGTCTTCCGGCTCGTTTTCAACGTCTTCGTAGTTATCAAGCGCGTTGTTAAAATCCCAAACGCACATTTTGTATTTTCGGCTGATGTCTTTGTAGATATATGTGGAAAAAAGGCCTGCATCGCGGTTTAGCGAAACTTCGTTTATTATAAAATAATCCACAAATGAATTTACGTCGATGTTTCCTTTATACCCTTCTTTATCATCAAAATCATAGGAATGGAGTGCTTTTTCAAAGGCGGAAAAATCAAGTTCTATACTTCTTGCAAGCTCCTCACTCAAATTCGATGATCCGGGATACACCACGTTTATTAGTTTATTTGTACGCATGGCATAAATGCTCAGCGGGTTGATGTTTTTAATCTCATTATCGCTTCCACGGTCATGCCTTAAAATATAACCGGAGAAAGTACTTCTTTTTTCCGTTGCGGAAAGCGTGAGGCGCGCGCCCTCTTTCCCGGCGGTTATGGTTTCTGTCATGAGATACACGCCTTTATATTCGCCGTTTAAAATAAGCTCGCAAAAGCGAACATTCGGCGCGTAATCCATAATTTGCCCCGAGATGCTGTACCACATATAATTTCTTATAAGGGTTTTGTCAAGATAAGGGCCGTGCAATGCCCACGAATGATGCGCCGCCATCCCCATAACTTTTTGGTCGTTATTTGTACCGTCGGGGCTTACAAGTTCCACAAGATAGGGCAATTTATCGAAATGTCGGGAAGAATTTCCTCTTATCCTAATTCTTATGTCACTTATTAACGTCGGCGCATCGGTAAGGTGATTATTGCCCTCGTTATCCGTAATTTCGGTAGTTGCGGCAATTGTGGAATTTCCGTCTTGCGCCATGGAGTGCTTTGTTGTACCGGTTTCGGGGTCGCGGTAGGGTTCGCCCGGTATTTCAACGCCGTTTGTATTTATTTTTATAATTGGAAGATGGGTGCAAAGTCCGTCTTGCGGGCAATTCTCGCAAGGGGTGTATGCCGGCTCTTCCAAATGCTGAATGTATCTTTCGTTGTCGTCTTTTGGAAAAACTACGCTTACTCCCAAAACCACAAAAGCCGACAAAAAAAGTGCCGAAAATCCAATAGTTTTGTATTTCAAAGCGTGTACTCCTCAGTTAGAAATTTCATCGTTTTGCATAACGATATTCACATACTCCACGTTGCCGATTTTATAGATGCTGTCGGGAATACTCGGCTCTTGTTTTTCGGCTTTGTGTATCATTTTTTGAGTCATTTCGTATATGAGCTCCACAGTGGAAGATGTGGTATTTTCAACGCGTAAAATAGCCTTTGCGTTAAAAAGTTTGTAAACAAGTGATTTTATCATGGGAGAAGAGCCTCTGTCCGCTCTTATAATCAAAAGCATGCGGTTGTCATTTTTTATGCAACCCAAAATAAATATTACAACAAAAACAACGCCGCTTCCGATGCATGCCACCAAAAAATCGCCCACTCCGCAACAAATACCCACAATTATCGCCCAAAATATGTAAACGGTATCTCTTGAGTCTTTTATTGCTGTTCTGAAACGAACGATTGAGAGCGCACCAACCATACCGAGTGAAAGCGCAATGTTATTGCCGATAACAGTCATTACGGTGCCTGTTAAAACCGTTAAAATTACAAGCGATGCATTGAATTTTTTGCTGTATATCGTACCTTTATGAGATATAAAGTAGGAAACGAAGATAAAAAATCCGAGCACGGCAGATGCGCAGATATTGAGTAAGATTGTTTCCCACGTCATGTCATTTGGGTGAGCCAGCAATTTGTAAATTTGTTCTTTCATGTCCATTTCTCCTTTTAAAGTCTTGTTTGATAGCCGTTTTGTCTTGCCAAAACATATTTACTTACCGAAAGCTCACTGCGATTTGCGGGATTTACAAGCTGTCTTATATATCCGAGCAAAAAACCGTTGAACTTAACTTCCAAGACAACATCATATTTATCCAATACGGGGTTCATGTTAAGGTGCGGGTCAAACAGGTCAAAACTGCTTTCGGTTGAAACTATATTGTTGTCAAAGGTTATGCGTATTTTGTTTTCCTTTGCAATAAACGCCTTGCGGTTGTATTCCACAATGGTTTTCGGCCTGTAACATCGGCAATGCATAAGGCCGTAACACTCGGCGGCAAAAGGTTCGGAATATTTTAAAAGTGGCGAATAGTTGCCCTTTGTGAGCTCTATCGCATCCGCTCGCGAAACCCTAAGCGAGCGCTTCATTTGGTTGGGGCCTTGCTTTTGCTTCATTTCAAGCATGGCAAAATCCGAATTGGGGTCGTAACACCTGAGCCTGATTTTGCGCCTGAGCTCCACGCCGTCGAGCTTTTCGAAATAATCGCCGTCGTAGGCGGTATCAAAATAAAGCGAACGAATTATGTAGCCGTGAGTGCCGTTATGGGGGTCGCTTATCATAACTTGCCCCACTTTATGTGACAGGGCGATAAATTCGTCCACACTCAGCAAAAATTTCTTTTCTTCCCTTAAAACCTTGTTCACAAAATACCTCCGAAAAATAAAAAAGACTGCACGTTTTTATAAAATGTGCAGTCGGTCTGTCATACGGAAAATCCGCTTAGATACTTGACTTTGCGTCCCATTCTTTCAAATGGTTTGCCTTTATTCTTGTTTACATAGTGTTAACAC
>CAZSIY010000120.1:0-5222 GCA_964606825.1 uncultured Oscillospiraceae bacterium
TCGGCTTTTACGGTCGTGTGACCGCTATGTGTCAATTGACGGCGTCGCAAAAATGTCCTTGTGAGAAAGCATTTTTGATTATGGCATAATAAATTCATCAAAGATGAATTTAATTTTGCTGTTTCAAAAAATAATTTAGCTTTGCACTTAAGGTGCAAAGTTGAAAGTATAGCATCCGAATCACACACTGTTGAATTGCCTATGGCAAGAATTGAAACCTACGGTTTCGTGAATTGAGCCTTTCTGTGCATTAAGACAATTTGAATCATGGAGAAGACAAATCTCGACAATGACAGTTGTCAAATAATTTAAAGTAGAGCCGGCTAAATCGTTCACGGCTTGCACTTTTTATTTTTATGGTTGACATGTTAAAACGGAAAGGCTATAATTAACAGTATAGATTATTTTCGGAGGTGCTACGGTGGCAGAAACGGAAAACGTCAGCGGTGAGGTTGTATCGGTTATATATTCCAATGACGAAAACGGATACAAAGTTCTTGAAATAGAAAACGACGAGCTTAATTTTGTTGCCGTAGGATATTTTCACGGGGTAAACGAGGGCGAAACCCTCAAACTCATCGGCAAATGGACAACTCATTCAACTTACGGCGAGCAGTTCAAAGCGGAATTTTTTGAAAAGAAAGCTCCCGAAAGCCGCGAAGCTGTTTTAAAATATCTAAGCTCCGGAATCATAAAGGGTATAAGAGCGGCAACGGCAAAAAAAATCGTGGAGCGCTTCGGTGACGATGCCCTTAAAGTTTTAGAAAACGAACCCGAAAGGCTCAGCCTCATAAAGGGCATAAGTGCCTCAAAAGCTGTAAAAATGCACGAAAGTTACGTTCATCAAATGGGCTCGTCGGCTCTTGTTATGTTTTTGCAAGAGTGCGGCGTTTCGGTTAAAACAGCGGCGAAAATTTATAAAAAATTCGGTTCTTCCGCGGTTGATGTCATAAAGTCGAACCCGTATATTCTTTGCGAAGAAATAGAGAGTATCGGTTTTAAAACCGCTGACGAAATCGCCGCTAATTTAAACGTAAATTCGGATAACGAAAATCGCGTTCGCGCAGGTACCTTGTACGCTTTAAAATACAACACACGTTTCGGTCATACGTTTTTGCCGCGAGGCGTGCTTGTGTATACAAGCGCAAAAATGCTCGGAGTTTCCGAAAATGTTATAGACGGCGCAGTGGACGACCTTGTGCGAAGTTCCGTTTTGGTTTCCGAAACAGTGGGGAATGTTGAAAGAATATATTACTACACCCATTTCATGTGCGAAACTTACACTGCCAAAAAACTTTGCGAGTTGAATCGATATAAATACGGATTTAATCCCGAAGACATTTTAAAACAGCTCGATATAATAGAAAAGAAAAGCAAAATTTCCTTTGCGAGCCTTCAAAAAGATGCTGTTGTAAAAGCTATGCAAAACAGCGTGCTCGTTATCACAGGCGGCCCCGGAACCGGAAAAACTACCATAATAAACGCAATTATAGACATTATGCATTCAAACGGGCTCGCAGTTACCCTCACCGCCCCCACGGGAAGAGCTGCAAAGCGAATGAGCCAGGTTTGCTCTCTTGAAGCAAAAACCGTTCACCGACTTCTTGAGGCAAGCTACGGCGGCGATGACGAAATGAAATTCGGCGTAAATGAAGACGACCCCATAGAGAGCGATGTTGTAATAGTTGACGAAATGTCCATGGTGGACATTGTTTTGATGAACAGCCTTTTAAGAGCCGTAAAACCGGGCACAAGGCTTGTGCTTGTGGGCGATGCCAATCAGCTTCCGTCTGTAGGCCCCGGAAATGTTCTTAAAGATATTATCGACAGTAAAGTAATAGAGGTTATTCGCCTTACGGAAATTTTCCGACAAGCGGGCGAAAGCATGATTGTTACCAATGCCCACGGAATTAACGACGGCAAATATCCCGCTCTCAACGTAAAGGATAAAGATTTTTTCTTTGCCGATTTTCAAAATGTATCCGACGGCGTAAATTACATACTTTCCCTTTGTTCCAAACGTCTTGTAAATGCTTACGGCTTCGACCCTTACGATATCCAGGTGCTTGCGCCGTCAAAAAAGGGAATTGCCGGAGTTTTTAACCTCAATGAGCGATTGAGAAGTGTTTTAAACCCACCGGATAAGTCGAAAAAAGAGCGTGATTTCGGATTTAGACTTTTCCGCGAGGGCGATAAAGTAATGCAAATTCGCAACAATTATGACTTGCGCTGGACGAATGTTAAAACTTCGGAAGTGGGCAACGGCGTTTTTAACGGTGACGTGGGAATAATATCGTCAATCAGGCAGGATTTGAGCACCCTTACCGTTATGTATGACGATAGAAAAGCCGTTTACGACTTTACCGACATTCCAGAAGAAATAGACCTTGCCTACTGCATTACCATTCATAAAAGCCAGGGAAGTGAGTTCCCGGTGATAGTTATGCCAATGTATGAGGCGCCTCATATGCTTATAAATCGCAACCTTTTCTATACCGGCGTTACGCGCGCAAAATCACTTGTTGTGCTCGTGGGTAAAGAGAGCATAATTCATGCCATGGTTGACAATAACAGAGAGGACAAGCGTTATTCGGGACTCATGAATAAGCTTGTTGATATGTGCGATGAAAATTCACCGTTTTAGCTTAAAACCTGTATTAAATGCCCTTTGTGATATGGTTTGCCCGCGGAGGTGCCTGTTTTGCGCAAAGAAAATAAATAGCTTTGCCAAATTCGCCGTTTGCGACAATTGCTCAAAAATAAAAATTGTTCCTCAGGCAAAAGATTTGCAAAACAGTTGCTTCGATAAGGCAATCGGCGCCTTGAAATATGAGGGCACCGTTAGAAAAAGCATGCATAAATACAAGTTTAAATCGTGTAAATATTACTCCACTGCGTTTGCAAAATACATGTACGACGCTTTCGGAAACTTTTCTTATTTTGACAATTGCGTAATTTGTTGCGTGCCCGTTTCTCGTTCGAGAAATAGGGCATACAGCCAAACCGAGGAAATTGCGGCGGAATTTTGCAGATTGCTGGGAAATGACGAATTCATTCCCGATCTTCTTATAAAAACAAAGGACCTTGCGCCGCTCAGCTCCATGAACCGCGTTCAGCGCGCCAACAGCGTAAACGGAGTTTTCGATTTGAACCCGCTATACAGCGTTTGCGGTAAAAATATTGTAATTATTGATGATATACTCACAAGCGGCGCCACTGCCGACGAGTGTGCCGCCGTGCTGAAAATGTACGGCGCCATGAGCGTTTTCGTGGTGTGTGCTTGCTACGATTAGGAGATTTATATATGGCTTTGCAAATAGAAAATGTAAGTAAGAGCTTCGGCACCGATGTTATTTTAAAAGATGTGTCGCTTACAGCTTCCGACAACGAAAAAGTGGGGATTATCGGACCGAACGGCGCCGGCAAGTCAACACTTTTAAAAATAATTTCGGGCGAATTGTCACCCGACAGCGGTCGTATTATCACGCCCAAAGGCGGCAATATGGGATTTTTGCGCCAAAGTGAAACATCACTTGAGAATAAAACGATTTTTGAATTTGTGGTGAGCGCTTTTGATGATGTTATCGCTTTAAAAAAAGAAATCGAAGTCTTGGAAAACAGGCTCTCAGCTCCCGAAAAAGAAGACGATTACGACAGGCTTGTAAAAGTTTACGGCGAAAAGAGCAATTTGTTTGAAAAACGCGGCGGCTTTGAAGTAAATACCAAAATCAACACCGTTTTAAACGGAATGGGATTTGGCGATTTTGATAAAAATATGCCTGCGTCGGCACTTTCCGGCGGCGAAAAAACAAAACTTTCCATGGCAAAATTGCTTTTGGAAAATCCCTCAGTTCTTCTTTTGGACGAGCCTACAAACCACCTTGATTTTAAGGTTATGCAGTGGCTTGAAGGGTATCTGCGTACGTATAAAGGCATTGTTCTTGCCGTATCTCACGACAGATATTTTTTGGATATGTTTTCCGACAGTATTTGTGAAATAGACAACACTTCCGCTACGAGATATTCGGGCAACTATTCCGCATATCTCACTTTGAAAAAGCAAAACGAAGAAATTCAGTTGAAACATTATAACGAACAGCAGGAAGAAATAAAACGCCTTGAAGAGTATGTTGCAAGAAACGGCGCCCGCGCTTCCACGGCAAAAAGCGCCAAAAGCAAGCAAAAGGCGATTGACCGTATGGAAATAGAGGAAAAACCGTCTTTGGCAAGGAAGGCTTGCCGATTTTCCTTTGAAAGCATTTTCCGATCGTATAATGACGTTCTCAGCGTTGAGTCGCTCTCTCTTTCGGTTCCGAAAAGCGGAATACTTGAAAAAATATCGGAAAATATATCTTTCGAAGTGAAACGCGGCGAAAAAATAGCGGTTATAGGTGCCAATGGTGCAGGCAAGTCTACGCTTTTAAAAACACTTCTCGGAGAACATAAATATTTCGAAGGCGATTTTGAAATTGGCCGCAATGTTAAACTCAGCTACTACGACCAGGAACAAAAGCATCTTTCCGAGCATAAAACCGTTTTCGATTGCGTAAGCGACCGGTTTCCGCTTATGGACGACTCCGCAATAAGAACTCATCTTGCAAGTGTGCTTTTTACCGATGATGACGTGTTTAAATCCGTGCATGCTCTCTCGGGCGGCGAACGCGCAAGACTTATGTTTCTTTTGATAATGCTTGAAAAAGCGAATTTTCTCGTGCTCGACGAACCTACAAACCATTTGGATTTGCCCGCAAAAGAGGCACTCGATGAGGCTGTCTGCGCCTATGACGGAACAGTGCTTTTCGTTTCGCACGACAGATATTTTTTAAATAAAACAGCAGATAAGATTTTCGAACTTTCCGCAAACGGCATAACCGAGTATCGAGGAAATTATGACGATTACCTTGCCTTTAAAAACTCGGGAACTGAAAATATAAAGAAATCTCCCGAAGGAGTAAAGAAAAGCCTTTCCTATGAAGAAGAAAAAAGAGCGCAGGCAAATATAAGAAATACCGAGCGCAAAATCGCTCAAACAGAGGAAAAAATTGTCGAAACGGAAGAAAAAATTTCAAATATCAATGCCGAACTTGAAACTTGCGGCGCCGATTTTGAAAAGGCAAGAGAGCTCTTCGAACAAAAAAGCGATGCCGAAACAACTTTGAATTCGCTTTATGAAGAGTGGAACGATTTGAATAATAAACTTGAACTTATTAAAAATTAATACC
>CAZSIY010000121.1:0-5168 GCA_964606825.1 uncultured Oscillospiraceae bacterium
CACCAAGGAACAAGCCGACATATTTTTTAAAATTTTCTCTCACTTGCACACCACCAAACGCTTTTTTTATAGCGTTTGCCGAAATGCACGGGTTTATTCGCTTAAATCCTCTACTTTTTCTATTGATAACGTAATTAATTGATTGAGCCTTTCAAAATCACCTTTTATAAAAACGTATCCCACAAGCGCCTCAAAGCCGGTGGCATGGCGATAGTCGGTTATGTCGGCATTTTTGGCGGAAGTGTATGAATGTGCATTTCTTCCGCGTTTGAAAACCGATAATTCCTCTTCGTTGAGCTCATCTGTAATTTCATGTATAATTTTACTTTGCGCTTTTGCGCTTACGTAATGCGTAGACAAGCGGTGCAATTTGTTTACGGGCATATTGCCCTTTTCCATAACATGCGCCCTGACGTACATCTCGTACACGGCGTCGCCGATATACGCCAGCGCAAGCGGCGAATACATTTTCTCATCCGCGTTTTCAAGATAAGGAAATTTAAGAGTCTGTTTTAAAGCGTTCTCATTTGAATTCAAGAAATTTTCAGCCTCTCTTCCACTTTACGCCCTGCCTGGTATCTTCAAGAATAATGCCGTTATCTTTGAGCATATCTCTTATTTCATCGGCGCGTTTGAAATCTTTGGATTTTCTTGCCTCGTTTCTCTCCACAATGAGCTTTTCGATCTCATCATCGAGAAAGTCACGAGTATTTTTAACTTCTATTCCCAAAACGCCGAGCAACTCGCAGAGCATGTTTTTGGCTTTTAAAATAGTGTTTTTTGAAGAGTTGTCGTTAATCTCCGTATTTATATATTTAACCATGTCAAATATAACGGAAATGGCATCGGCTGTGTTGATATCATCATCCATAGCCTCTGTAAAACGAGAACGAAATGCATCAATCTCACTTGAAATTTTATCATCCGCTTCGCCCGCATGAGCGGAACCTAACAGAAACTCCAAGTTTTCAAAGCAATTTTTAATTCTGTCGAGTCCAGAACGAGCTTGGCAAAGAAGGTCATGGCTGAAATTAATCGGATTTCTGTAATGTGCGCTGAGCATGAAAAATCTTATTACATCATAGTCAAACTCTTTTGCCACGTCGCGCACGGTGAAAAAGTTATTGAGCGACTTGCTCATTTTGCGGTTGTCCACATTTATGTAGCCGTTGTGGAGCCAGTAATGAGCAAAGGGAACGCCATTTGCCGCCTCGCTTTGGGCAATTTCATTTTCGTGATGAGGAAAAATCAAATCTTGCCCGCCGGAATGAATATCTATGGTCTTTCCTAGGTATTTGTTTACCATGGCACTGCACTCTATGTGCCAGCCGGGTCTTCCCTCACCCCATGGACTCTCCCAAGCGGGTTCGCCTTCTTTTTTCGCTTTCCAAACAGTAAAATCCATGGGGTCTTCTTTGTTGGCGCCTACCTCTATTCTTGCGCCCGCCTCAAGATTTTCAAGCGGTTGGTGAGAAAGTTTTCCGTATTCTTCGAATTTTTTTACTCTAAAATACACATCACCATCAACATTGTAAGCATATCCTTTTTCAACGAGTTTGTTTATAATTTCAATTATTGCATCGATATTTTCCGTAGCTTTCGGATGAACATTGGCTTCTTTTATACCGAGTCCTTGAGCATCTTTGAAATATTCTTCGATAAAGTGCTCGGCAAGCTCTTTAACAGTAGTTTTTTCTTCGTTTGCGCGCTTAATCATCTTATCGTCGATATCTGTAAAGTTTTGCACAAAATCAACTTTATATCCCATATATTCCAAATACCTTCTCAATGTATCGAAAATTATGAAAGGGCGCGCGTTTCCGATGTGAAAAAAGTTGTACACCGTAGGGCCGCACGAATACATTTTTACGTTGCCGGGTTCTATCGGCACAAATTCCTCTTTTTTTCTCGTAAGAGTATTATATAATTTCAAATCGGTCACTCCTTAGATTGTATCTTTTGTTCTATGTCTTTCATTTTATTATAGATTTTACACAAATCTTGGCTTGTGGGATCCGGAATGTGGATTTGGTCAAGATCCATGTTGTGACTTACTTTTTGTGAATTAATGCGCACAATTCTTGCGGGAACGCCCACACAAGTGGAATTTTCTGGCACTTCGGAAAGAACAACCGCATTTGCGGCAATTTTTGCGTTATTTCCGACAGTGAAAGGCCCCAAAACCTTTGCGCCGCAGCCTACAAGAACATTATCGCCAAGCGTGGGGTGACGTTTACCCTTATCTTTTCCGGTTCCGCCGAGGGTAACGTTTTGATATATTGTGCAGTTGTCGCCTATTTCGGCGGTTTCACCGATTACGGTACCCATGCCGTGATCAATAAAAAGTCCTTTTCCGATTTTTGCGCCGGGATGTATTTCAATACCGGTAAAAGCTCTTGAAAGCTGTGAGATAAACCTTGCAACAAAAAACATTTTATGCTTATAAAAAAAATGAGCATATCTGTGGCTTACTACTGCATGGAGACCCGGATACAAAATCATAACTTCAAGATAATTTCTCGCCGCGGGGTCTCTTTGAAGAAAATTTGTCATTTCCCTCGGAGCAATTGCCAAAAACAAAACAAGCCAAATTAAAAGTATTGCCAAAAGTATATATAAGATAATCATATCATCCCTCCGTTTTATCATATACATTATATAATTTTTTTTGCAAAATTACAACACCTTTTTTATGTTTTTATTAAAAAATATTGAATTTGTACAACATATGTGATAAAATAATGTAAAAACGAACACATGAGAGGTCACGCCATGATATATTCACAGCAAGAAAACCCAAAATGCCAAATATGTGCACACGCCGTTTTTCACGAAACAAACGCAAATATGGTTTGCAAATTCAAAGGTACGATGCCCGAAGATTTTTGCTGCAGAAAATTCAAATATGACATTTTTAAGCGAGAGATTAAACCGCACAAAAAGATTATCGAAAACAAATTCACTGCCGACGATTTTAAATTATGATCACATTTTATCCGTTAATTTTAGTCGAGGCAAATTTCCGATATTTTTTAGGCGACACGCCCTTTTCTTTTTTAAAATCCTCTATAAAACTGCTCGCTGTGGCATAGCTAAGTTCCATTGCGATGTCGGTTATAGACATGCCGCGCACGAAAAAGTGCCGGACAAAGTTGCACAAAGGGTTGCTGACCAGATTCTTTGCGGAATGGGCGTGATTTTTCTTCACTCAGCGCACCACAGCAAACATTTCAAAAAACTCATGGGAACAACATGCAACCTCGCATGACGTGAAAAAGAGCAAGAGAGGCTTTGGAACATAAATCCCGCTCACCCGATAATGGCGAGCATAAGCGATTACATAGACCTTCAGCAAGAGGAACTCTACGGCGAAAGATTTGAAATTCCCGCGCCCGACGAAATATTGATGCTCGGCGCATATTCGGGATTTGAAACTTTTAGAAGTGCATGCACATGGCAAAGAGTAAACGGAAAAATTTTTTATTTCCAACCCGGGCACGAAACTTTTCCCACATATCACATAGAAGAGATAAAAACCATAATCAAAAATGCAGTTCGTTGGGCGGCACCGACTTACAGAACCGAACAGCTTGACTGCCCAATGCGTGAAATAATTGAATTTATCAAGTAACAAAAGCAAATCGAGCCGCGAAACGCAAGTTTTTCGGCTCGGTTTTAATAAAATCAAAGTTTGGGGTTTACGATATTTCTCCAATCAAGATATCCTTTGTCAAGACCCATAATAAGAACTTCCGCAGTGGCAACATTCGTTGCAATCGGAATATTATGTATATCACAAAGGCGCAAAATATTATAAACATCGGGTTCACAAGATTTAGACGTTGTGGGATCTCTGAAGAAAAGTACGAGGTCAATCTCATTATACGCAATTCTTGCGCCGATTTGCTGGTCGCCGCCTTGAGCACCCGCCAAAAATCTGTGAACCTCAAGTCCGGTAGCGTCTGTTATAAGGCCTCCAGTAGTTCCCGTAGCAACAAGATTGTGCTTAGAAAAAATACCTTTGTAGGCAATACAAAACTGAACCATAAGTTCCTTCTTTTTATCGTGGGCTATTAATGCAATGTTCATAAGTTACCTCCTCCTTTTCACTTTGAAACAATCATAATATATGTCAAAATCCACCGCAGGCACGCTTTCGCCCAAAAGACGGCGTGATATATTATCAAACACGGCACACATCTTTTTATCGGCAAGAACTTTGCCAATACCGCTTTGCAAATAAGCGCTTGCCTTTGCAAACCAAGGAATTAGTCCAATCGGCGCAACACCCACAAAATCGGCAATATCATCAACGGTTGAAAAAATTCCGTTTTCGATGTATTCCGGTATAATCTTATTTATTACGACACGGCTTTTGTCATTTTTCAAATCGCTTACCGCTCTTTCGCACATTCTTGCACAAATTTCGGTATTATCGGTCACCGTAATCACCTGTGTGCAAAGAGGTGCAATTTTCGAAAGTTCGCTTCTCGATACATCAAGAAGAACAAAGTCATTGTCACACGTGGTTAAAAACTCAGATAAAGCTTCGGTATCAACGATAAAATCCGAATTTGCAGAGCGAATAAATGAAGCGTTTTCACTATCATTAAACATGCAAACAGCATCATCTGCCGTACATCTTCCCAAAATCACATCGGAAATATCAAACACCGAGCAATCTTGCAACGAAAGTGCAAAATCCAATGTACCGTTTTTGCCGCGCAAATCTACACCAAGCACATTTTTTTTCATTTTTTCAAGGGTGCAAAATACGCCCGCGCACACAAATGTTGCGCCACTTCCGCCTTTCGGCGAAGAAAAAGCAATAATTTCAGCCATTTTTAACCTCACCTTATAATTCTAACAGAAAATATTCTTTTTGTCTACATTTTTCTTAAATATTTACCAAAATGAAACATTTCTATCTCGAAAGTTTGTTTTTGGTGGAATAAATATCAGAAACATACTCGGTATCGAGTCCGAAATATCTCTCGTATATTTTCCTCGCCACCGGCGCCAGCGCCGCACCCGAACCGCCATTTTCCACCACCACGACTATTGCTATTTGCGGATTTTCATATGGAGCGTAAGTTGCAAAAACACCGTTGGCACTACCTTTACTTACCTGTGCGGAACCTGTTTTGGAGCATACTTTTATCGGGAAA